>CALCPC010000570.1 GCA_937900975.1 uncultured Paracoccaceae bacterium | reverse complement strand
TGGAAGAAAAACTCCGCTTCGCCATCCGCGAAGGCGGCCGCACCGTCGGCGCCGGCGTGGTCTCGAAAATCCACGAGTGATGTCACCGGGGCCAGCCTGCGCTGGCCCCGCCAACCCCGAAAGCACGGCCGCCGTTATGACCACGTCGCCCCCCTCAGCCCCATCGCAGGACAGCGCCCGCGTCGCTGTCGTGATGATGTGCGAGCCTGCGGCGTATGAGTGGCAGGCGGTGCTGCTGACCAGCTCTCTGCTCAGCTATGGCTATGGCTCTCTAGCGCTGTACGCCTATTGTCGCCGGTCGCTGGCCCATGCGCTGCACCCCCGCACACGCGCGTTTTTCGACCGTCATGGCGTGCATTTTGACGTGATCGACCCTGCGTTCCGGGTGAACTATCCGCAGGGCAACAAATTGTTTGCCGCAGCGATGCCGCGCTCCCAGCGCAAGACTGTGTTCATCGATACCGATGTGATGCTGACCCAACCGACGCTGCTGGCGGAGGCCTTTTTCCCCGGGGCCGTCTCGGGCCGGCCGACGGCGCGCTGGATGTGGGGCGACACGGCGCAAGCGTGGGCACCGGCCTACCGTGCCGCCGGTCTGCCCGTGACGCCGCGCCGCATGCCGCAGATCGGCCAAGGCACGACGCGCTATGTCCCGCCAAGTCTGAACGCGGGCTTTGTTGCCTGGGACGATGGGGCCTTCTCGACGGCATGGCGCGATGTCGCCCAGAAGATCGAGGCCGACCCCAGCATCGCCGATATTTTCCCCACGCTCGACCAGATCGCGCTGCCGCTCGCGGCCGAGACCTGTGGTCTTGGCCTGCGCTTTCTCGACAAATCCTGGAACGCCAGCGCAGAGTTTGCGCGGACACGCCCGGCCCAAGTGCGGGTGCTGCACTACCAAAACCTTGCCGCATTGCGCGCCAGCGGGGCCGTGGCTTTGGCGGATCAATTTTTGCGCGACCATGCCGGTTTTGACAGCCTGGCGGATCTTGTCGGGTTCTATGCGGAAAACGGCCAGAAACCGCCGCAGGTCAAGAACGCACCTGGTCATATCAAACCGGCAGACCTCGACGCACATCGTCTGAACCAGGCGGCCCCTGCGGCCGCGCTTGAGAACCGCTAAGTGAAAGTACGAACGACATGCAAAGCCAAAACATAAGAATCCGTCTCAAGGCGTTCGATTACCGGGTGCTCGATGCCAGCACGGCCGAGATTGTCTCGACCGCCAAGCGGACGGGCGCCCGGGTCCGCGGGCCGATCCCGCTGCCCAATAAGATTGAGAAGTTTACGGTTCTGCGCGGCCCGCATGTCGACAAGAAAAGCCGGGAACAGTTCGAGATTCGGACGCATAAGCGGCTTCTCGACATTGTGGATCCGACCCCGCTGACTGTTGACTCGCTGATGATGCTCGACCTCTCCGCCGGTGTCGACGTTGATATCAAGCTCTGAGGTGGCGAGGACATGCGTTCTGGGGTGATTGCAAAAAAGCTGGGGATGACCCGGCTGTTCATGGATGACGGTCGGCAAGTTCCGGTGACTGTCCTGGCGATGGAAAACTGTCAGGTTGTGGCGCAGCGCACGGCTGAAAAAGACGGCTACACCGCTGTCCAGCTTGGGTCGGGCAAGGCGCGGCCGAAAAATACAAGCCAGCCAATGCGCGGCCATTTCGCCGTCGCCAAGGTGGAGCCGAAGCGAAAACTCGCCGAGTTTCGCGTCAGCCCCGAGAATCTGATCGGGGTGGGTGAGGAAATCACCGCCGACCATTATTTCGAGGGCCAGTTCGTCGACATTGCCGGGACATCCGTCGGCAAAGGTTTTGCGGGCGCGATGAAACGGCACAATTTTGGCGGCCTTCGCGCCAGCCACGGTGTCTCGATCAGTCACCGCAGCCACGGCTCTACCGGTCAGTGCCAGGACCCCGGTCGGGTCTTTAAGGGGAAGAAAATGGCTGGGCATATGGGCTCTGTGCGCGTGACGACGCAGAACCTGCAGGTCGTCCGCACCGACAGTGAGCGGGGCCTGATCATGGTCAAAGGCGCTGTTCCGGGGTCCAAAGGCGGTTGGGTTACGATCAAGGACGCGGTGAAAAAACCGGTGCCAGAGAACGTGATTTATCCGGCCGCGCTGAAATCGGCGGCCGATGAGGCCAAACGCCTCGCCGATGAGGCGGCGGTTCAAGCCGCCGCTGAGGAAGAGGCCGCGCGCAAGGCCGCTGAAGAAGCCGCCGCAGCCGAGCAGGCCGCAGCCGAAGGAGGCGAGGAGACATGAAAAGCAACGTCGTCAAACTAGACGCAAGCGCCGCCGGCGAGATCGAGCTTGCCGATGAGGTGTTCGGCCTTGAGCCGCGCGCCGACATCCTGCACCGCGTCGTGCGCTACCAATTGGCCAAGCGCCAGGCGGGAACGCATAAGGTCAAGACCCGGTCCGAGACCAGCTATTCGACCAAGAAGATCTATCGCCAGAAGGGCACAGGCGGTGCGCGCCACGGCGATCGCAACGCGCCGATTTTCCGCAAAGGCGGCGTGTACAAGGGCCCGACCCCGCGCAGCCACGCACATGACCTGAACAAGAAGTTCCGGAAACTGGGCCTCAAACACGCGCTCAGCGCCAAGGCTGGCGCGGGTGAGTTGGTGGTGATCGAAACCTCCGAAATGGCGGCGCCGAAGACGGGAGAGCTTGCCAAAGCGATCAAATCGCTCGGTTGGAAAAAGGCGCTGGTGATCGATGGGGCCGAAGTGAACGCGAACTTCGCCCAGGCCGCACGCAATATCGACGGTCTTGACGTGTTGCCGAGCATGGGTGCGAATGTCTACGATATCTTAAAGGCCCGCACGCTGGTCCTAACAAAGGCTGGGGTTGAGGCGCTGGAGGCACGGCTGAAATGACCAAGGCAGAACATTACGACGTGATCCGCAAACCCGTGATTACGGAAAAGGCGACAATGGCATCGGAGAACGGCGCTGTGGTGTTTGAGGTGGCAATTGACGCCAACAAGCCGCAGATCCGTGACGCCGTTGAAAGCCTTTTCGGCGTGAAGGTGAAGGCCGTGAACACGACCATCACCAAGGGCAAGACAAAGCGCTTTCGCGGCCGGCTGGGCACGCGAAAGGATGTCAAAAAGGCCTATGTCACGCTGGAAGATGGCAACACCATCGATGTGACGACCGGGCTTTAGGGCAATCGTCTGGCGCCTTGGATCAGACAAAGCCGCCCCAGGGTCAGCACCATGCTGATCGCAAAAGGGTTGGTTGATCTCGGCGGGTTTCAGCCCGGCCCGCAGCAGTTGCGATGGGGCGCGGTGGCTATGCCCTGCTCGGTGCGGCTGTGATCTGGTCCCTCGGGCGCCGGGCCCTTAGCGTTGAGCGCGCGGCGCCCTCGCGGGCTGCGGCTGTCCAGCTTTGGACGCAGCTGTCTGTGCTGAACAACGACCCCTATTTGCAGGTCGCGGACACGGCGCTTGGCTTGATCTCTGTGTTTGACGATCTGCGCTATGATCGCGCGGATCTCGACATGCTCTCCCCCCCGATGCGCAACCGCGCCCGCGCAAAACTGCAGCCGCTTGGCTTTCGCCAAGTGTCGGGCACTGTGTTTGAGGCGCGCGACGCGAATGTGCGTGTCATAATGCCGAAATCCCACGCGCTTGGCGCCTCACCCTTTGACATCACGCTCTACACCCCGAAGCGGGAGACCGACCTCTACCTCCTGACCCCCACGCAGACCGCCTGCCAGTTCGTCGACGGGTATCCGCGGGATGAGGCTGTGGCGCGGATCAAAACGTTGATCGAAAAGCATCCGATCAACTTGGACCGCCTCGGCGATTATCTGGAAAAAAAGCCGCAGCACGCGGCGTTTCTGCCCGCCATCGGACATCTGAAGTTTCACCAGCGGGAAGCGGTCGCGAAAGAGCCGCTCTGCCGCCGTCGCGCGTTGGGTTGAGGGGGACGCCGCCGCTGGAGATTCTCTGCTTTGACCCTGGACCCCCCCGGCTATCGCTGCTAGGACGCGCGGACCTTGGGCAGATCTTTGCGCCAGGGTCCGATGGCGTTTTGCCGTTGGCCGAACCGATAAACTGAACCGTGCGGCAATGTCGCGCAAAACACGCAAACGGAAGACAGCAAGATGGCATTAAAGTCGTTCAAACCGACAACGCCAGGCCAGCGCGGGCTGGTTCTGATCGACCGTTCGGAGCTTTGGAAGGGCCGCCCGGTCAAATCCCTCACCGAGGGTTTGACGAAGAAGGCAGGCCGCAACAACACCGGACGGATTACCATGCGGCGCCGCGGCGGCGGGGCCAAGCGGCTCTACCGCATCGTCGATTTCAAGCGGCGCAAACAGGATGTTGCGGCAACGGTGGAGCGGATCGAATACGATCCCAACCGCACCGCGTTCATCGCGCTTTTGAAGTATAGCGATGGCGAGCAGGCCTATATCCTCGCACCGCAGCGTCTGGCTGTGGGCGACAGCGTCATCGCTGGCACCCGGGCCGACATCAAACCCGGCAATGCGATGCCGTTTTCGGGCATGCCGATTGGGACCATCGTCCATAATGTTGAGATGAAGCCCGGCAAAGGGGGGCAGATCGCCCGCGCCGCAGGCACCTATGCGCAGTTTGTGGGGCGCGATGGCGGCTATGCGCAGATCCGCCTCTCCTCGGGGGAGCTGCGGCTTGTGCGGCAGGAGTGTATGGCGACGGTCGGTGCCGTGTCGAACCCCGACCATTCGAACCAAAACCTCGGCAAAGCCGGACGCAACCGCCATTTCGGCAAGCGGCCCTCGGTCCGTGGCGTCGTGATGAACCCGATCGATCACCCCCATGGTGGTGGTGAGGGCCGGACCTCTGGCGGGCGCGACCCTGTGACCCCCTGGGGTGTGCCGACCAAAGGCACGCGCACCCGTTCGAACACGACGACCGACAAGTTCATTCTGCGGTCGCGTCACGCCAAGAAGAAGGGGCGCTGATCCATGCCACGTTCCGTTTGGAAGGGCCCGTTCGTCGACGCCCATGTGTTGAAGAAGGCCGAGAAGGTTAAGGACTCGGGCCGCAACGAGGTTATCAAGATCTGGTCGCGCCGCTCCACCATCCTGCCGCAATTCGTCGGCCTGACTTTTGGTGTCTATAACGGTCAGAAACATATCCCTGTGTCCGTCACAGAGGAGATGATCGGCCAAAAGTTCGGAGAATACTCCCCGACCCGCACCTATTACGGCCACGCCGCCGACAAAAAAGCGAAGCGGAGGTAACGATGGGCAAGGAGAAGAACCCGCGCCGCGCCGCCGAGAACGAGGCGATGGCCATCAACCGCATGATCCGCACCAGCCCGCAAAAGCTGAACCTGGTGGCCGCGATGATCCGCAACAAGCCCGTCGGCAAGGCGCTGACGGACCTCACGTTTTCCAAAAAGCGCATCGCTGATGAGGTCAAGAAGACCCTGGAAAGCGCGATCGCCAATGCCGAGAACAACCACGGGCTCGACGTGGATGAGTTGATTGTGGCCGAGGCTTATGTCGGCAAAAACCTTGTCATGAAGCGCGGGCGCCCCCGGGCGCGCGGGCGGTTCGGCAAGATCCTAAAGCCGTTCAGCCAGCTGACCATCAAGGTCCGCGAAGTCGAGGAGCAAGTCTGATGGGACATAAAGTCAATCCAATCGGCCTGCGCCTGCAGGTCAACCGTACATGGGACAGCCGCTGGTACGCCGACGGTCGGGAATATGGTGCGCTGCTCCACGAAGATCTGGCGATCCGGGAGTATATTCGCAAGAATTGCGCCCAATCGGGGATCAGCCGCGTGGTGATCGAGCGCCCGCACAAAAAGTGCCGGGTCACGATCCATGCCGCCCGACCGGGGGTGATTATCGGCAAGAAGGGCGCGGATATCGAGACGCTGCGCCGCAACCTTTCGAAGCTGACGGACTCAGAGCTGCATCTTAACATTGTTGAGGTTCGAAAGCCCGAGATCGACGCGCAACTTGTGGCCGAAAACATCGGCCAACAGTTGGAGCGGCGGGTCAGCTTTCGCCGGGCCATGAAACGGGCCGTCCAAAACGCGATGCGGATGGGCGCGCTCGGCATTCGGGTCAACGTCGCCGGCCGGCTTGGCGGCGCCGAGATCGCGCGGACGGAGTGGTATCGGGAAGGGCGCGTGCCACTGCACACGCTGCGCGCCGACATCGACTATGCCCATTACGAGGCGCTGACGGCTTACGGGATCATCGGGATCAAGGTTTGGATCTTCAAGGGTGAGATCCTAGAGCATGATCCCCAGGCGCGGGAGCGTCGCCAAACCGAACTGCAGGAGGGCGGCCCCAACCGGCCCCCACGCCGGAGGGATAACTGATGCTTTCGCCCAAACGCACAAAATTCCGCAAGCAGCACAAAGGCCGTATCCATGGTGAGGCGAAGGGCTATACCAGCCTGCACCTCGGCAGCTATGGCTTGAAGGCAACGGAACCTGCGCGCATCACCGCCCGCCAGATCGAAGCCGCGCGCCGCGCCATGAC
>CALCPC010000569.1 GCA_937900975.1 uncultured Paracoccaceae bacterium | reverse complement strand
TGATCTTGAGACAGCGATTTCTGATCCAATGTGAACGGAAATTGCTCTAAACCGCCCGCCGCCGGCGCTGATCTCGCACAGTGTCGGCGCCGAAAAGCGCGGCCAACTGGTCGGTCATCGCGCCGGCCAATTGCTCCACATCCGTGATCGTCACCGCGCGGTTGTAATAGCGCGTGACATCGTGGCCGATCCCGATGGCGATCAGTTCCACGGCCCGGCGTTTTTCGATCATCGCGATGACGTCGCGGAGATGTTTTTCCAGATAGCTCGCGGGGTTCACGGAAAGCGTCGAATCGTCCACCGGCGCGCCGTCCGAGATCACCATCAGGATGCGCCGCGCCTCGGGCCGAGACACCATCCGCCGGTGTGCCCATTCCAGCGCCTCGCCATCGATGTTCTCTTTCAGAATGCCCTCTTTCATCATCAGCCCAAGATTGGGCCGCGCCCGCCGCCAGGGCGCATCGGCGGATTTATAGATGATGTGGCGCAGATCGTTCAGCCGCCCGGGCAGCGGCTCTCGCCCGTCGGCCAGCCATTGCTCTCGGCTTTGGCCGCCTTTCCAGGCCCGGGTCGTGAAGCCCAGGATCTCGCACTTCACTTGGCAACGCTCCAGCGTGCGCGCCAGCACGTCCGCGCAGATTGCCGCGATGGAGATCGGGCGGCCGCGCATAGAGCCTGAGTTGTCGAGAAGCAACGTCACCACCGTGTCGCGGAACTCGATATCGGTCTCCTGCTTGAAGCTGAGCGGGGTTGTCGGGTTCGCCACCACCCGCGCCAGCCGCCCGGCATCGAGCGTGCCCTCCTCTAGATCGAACTCCCAACTGCGGTTTTGCTGGGCCTGCAGACGGCGTTGGAGCCGGTTGGCCACCCGCCCGACGGCGCCCTTCAGGGGGTCGAGCTGCTGGTCGAGATAGGCGCGCAGACGCTCCAACTCCGAAGGGTCGGCCAAATCCTCGGCCGCGATCTCTTCGTCGAACTAGGTCTCAAACACGATGTAGTCGGGATCGGCCTCCGAGATCGGCGGCGGCTCTGGCGGGTCGAGCGGCGGTTGGCCGTCGTCCGTCTCCATCTCCTCGCCCATATCGGCCTCGTCAGAGTCTTCAAGACTGACTTCGGCCTGCTGGCTGTCGGTGGATTGCGCCTCCTCCGGGTCCTCGCCGGTTTCCTGATCGTCGGCTTCGCTGTCCTCGTCGGGGCCCGGCTGCTCGTCCTCGTCGTCGGGCTGCTCCTCATCCTCCGGCCGTTCGTCATCTTCGGCGTCGGGGTCGTCGCCAAGCTGGTCGCCATAGCCGAGGTCGCGGATCACCTGGCGGGCGAGGCGGGAGAACGCGGCCTGGTCGGCCAGAACGTCGCCGACATCGCCAAGCGTGTCGCCGGCCAGATCCTGCATTTCGCTGCGCCGGAGGTTCAGGATATTCTCTGCGGCTTCCGGCAGGGCCCGGCCCGTCGCAAGCTCCCGCACAAGGAAGGCCGCAGCCTCAGCCAAGGGCGCATCGGCGGGGTCCGTGACGCGGGCATAGCCGCGGCGGGCGCATTCGGCCGCGATCTTCGCATCGATATTGCCCGCCGTTCCCGGCATGGCGCGGGCGCCGACAGCCTCGCACCGCGCGGTTTCCATGGCCTCGTAAAGCGCCTGCGCGTCCAGGCCCGCGGGGCGATAACGGGTGTGGGTTTCGGCGTTGTGGAACCGGTGGCGCAGCGCATAGGCATCGGCCGTCCCGCGCGCCAAAAGCACCTCCGCCCGCGTCATCCGGCGCGTGACTTGCGGCAGCCGGGCGGCGTCGTTGCTGAGGCCCGGCGGATCGACGGAATAGCTGATCGCAAGCTCGGCATCGTTGGCCATCGCCCGCGTCGCATCGCCAAGCGCCTTCTTGAACGGATCTGCGGGATTGTCGGACGGCTTGTTCATGCCCGCGTTATGCACGGGCTTTTTCACGAAGAAAAGAGGATCGCGCGGGCTCAATCGCCGCAAAAGGCGACAGGCCCGCCGGCAAGTGCCGATTGCAGTGGCAGCACCGAAGGCGACCGGTTCAGGTGCGACAAATGTAACAGTTTCGTGACGGCGGTATGCTAGCCTTTGGTGATGAAATTATTTGCCCCTTACACCCCGCGCCTTCTGGTTGCCCTTGCCGCGCTGATGCTGTCAGCCTTGTCTGCCAATGCCTCAGCGGATCGCCATGAAGCAACGTGCAACTATTTCACAAACCAGGCCTTTCAGGATCGCCGCACCGGTTTGGGCTATACGTTTCGCAAAGATCTGGCGCAGGACTGCGCGGATGCCCGCGTGCTTGCCCGCTCCCCCACGCCCGAAACACGGGCGCGGGCAGAGGCGTATTTGGACGATCTTGAGACCTATCGGCGGGTTTTGATCGAAATGTTGCTCGACCGGGCGCAAGCCGCCAAAAAACCCGTCCCGGGCACCAATATCTATGTCAAATGGGCGGTGCAGCCGGTCAGCCGGGCGGGCGCATACCTTATCGCGCGGCGCATGGGCCTGGTCCGCCGCCATGATGAGTGGACTGATTGGCGCCGGTCACTGGCGTCGGCCGATCCGCGGTTTCGGCTGGACTGAGCGCGCGGTCCAGCGGCTGCCGCGCCGGCCCGACCGGCGCCGAGCCACATCAGAAGGCCCGGGGCTTTTGACCC
>CALCPC010000568.1 GCA_937900975.1 uncultured Paracoccaceae bacterium | reverse complement strand
AACGCCCCCGATAGGCCGACGCGCGCGCCGGCTCCGCCAAACCCGGCGCCCAAACCGGCCCCCCCGACACCAAGCCGACGCGGCCGATCACGGGCAACTCGCGGCAAAGCACTTGCACTGTCGCTTGCGTCCTGCCGCCTTGCCGCAACCGGTAGACAAGGCTCAAGCGCCCCAGGAGAGAAAGCGTCGCGGCATAGCGGGGGTGTTGTTGCAGCGTCGGCAACGCGCCCCGGGGCAACGCGCCCGTTACAGCCGCGCTTTGCCAGCGTGGGGTGCTGTCTTGCCTCTCATCCGCCATGCGCGTCGCCTTCTGCCGCTTTGGAAAAGGGAGGCCCGGCCGGCGTTAAACCCACGTTAACGCCAGTAGCGGTATCGCCCCCGCAAAGGGAGGTCCCCGATGCCAAAACCCGCAATCCTTGGCGTGCGCGCGCGCCCTGTCCGCCCGACCTTCGGCTTTGCGCTTTGGCTCGCGACGCTTCTTTCGGTTCCGGTCTTCGGGATCCTCGCGGGGATCGACCTCGCCTGGCGATGGCTCTCCTAGCATTTTTGGCGCAACCCAAAGCAGCCGCTTTCGGAATGCGCGCAGCGTTTTCTGATCCGATGCAAAGAAAAATTGCGTCACCGCCGGATTTGCAATCCCACAAGATGGATCGCGGGGCGCATCGGCGGTTTGCCGATCTGGGGGCGCGCTTATCGGTGCCGGCCCGGATGGCCCATGACGGGGCCTGGCCGCGCCAAAATCGGCCTAGGCCGGCACGGCGGCTGTCACCTCGATCTCTACCTTGAACTCCGGCCGCGTAAAACCGCCGACGATCATCAGCGTCGAGGCGGGAAGCGCGGTCGCCGCCGCCAGCCACTGATCGCGCGCCGCCATATAGCCCGCCATATCCGCCCGTTGGGTCACATAGGCATTGATCCGCGCGACATGCGCGCGCTCAGCGCCCGCCGCGGCCAGGATGGCGTCGATATGCGCAAAGCAAAGCTCCGCCTGCTTGCGAACGGCCTGTGGTACCGGGCCCTCCTGCGGAAGACCAAGCTGACCGGAGGTCAGCAAAAGCCGCCAACCCGGCGGCACAAGCACGCCGTGGGCATAACGACCGAAGGGCGCGGGAAGGGCTGCGGGGATCAGGCTTTTCATTGGGGCATCCACGGCTGCTGCCCTTCCCCCCTATCGCGCTTTGCGCATTTCTTGAACCGCTAAGCGCTGTGGCAAGCTAGGACCAGCCGACACCGGCGCCGAAACCGCCCGCAAGCCTGTTGCTTTGCAACCGTCCGCGAAGCTTTCGAACGCGGGCGCAAAATAAAGGGCTTATTAACGTCAAAGTTGATCAAATCTCGTTTTTCCACTGCACATACCGTATCAAGCAGTCTCGATATGCGATGTTCGGAGTGTAGCGATGATCGATGTAGAAACCTTCCGCCTGGCGTTTTCCGCCTCCCTTATGCTGCTCTATCTGTCGGGGGAGGTTTATGTCCGCCGTCTCCGCCGCGCCCGGCGCCGGTCCTGACCGCGCCGCCCTTTTGGGCGCGCTGCGGATAACTGTGCAAGAATTGCACAGTTTGGTCGGCGTTGCAGTTCCTCCAGCATGAGTTACTTTCCTTTCCAAACGCGCTTGGAAAAAGTGCTGCATCTGACAGCATCGGAGGAACGAGAATGTCTCACCCATTGGCAAAGGCTGTTTTTGCCGCCGCGCTGACCGTCGGCGGTGCCGCCGCCGCGGATGGCCATCTGACCAAAGCCGTGTTCGGCACCAACTGGGTTGCACAGGCCGAGCATGGCGGGTTTTACCAGTCTGTCGCCGACGGCACCTATGCCGAATGCGGCCTGGACGTCGAAATCCGGCCCGGCGGCCCGCAGGTCAACAACCGGGCGCTGATGCTGGCCGGGCGGATCGATTTTCACATGGGCGGCGACCTTTTGCAGGCGTTCTCGGCTGTGAAGGAAGGTGTGCCCGTCGTGTCGGTCGCCGCGATCTTCCAAAAACACCCGCAGGTGATCGTCGCCCATCCCGGCGAGGCCGATAGCTGGGAGGAGTTGAAAAACCTCACGCTTTTGATCGGCGACAACGGCTTTCAAAGCTATTACCAATGGATGATCGCGGCCCATGGCTTCACCGCCGAACAGCGGATCCCCTACACCTTCAATCCCGGCCCGTTTCTGGCAGACAAGCGGAAGGGGATGCAGGGCTATTTGTCATCCGAACCCTTCCTGGTCGCCAAAGAAGGCGGGTTTGAGCCCAACGTCTTTCTGATCGCCGACGCCGGTTACTCCACCTACGCCACGACGATTGAGACCATGGCCGGCACCATCGAAGAGAAGCCGGAGATGGTGAAATGCTTTGTCGAAGGCTCCATTCTGGGCTGGTACAACTATCTTTACGGCGATCCCTCCGCGGCCAATGCGCTGATCCAGGAGGCTAATCCGGAGATGTCGGATGACAAAATCGCCTTTGCCATCGAAAAGATGCTGTCGGAGGGG
>CALCPC010000567.1 GCA_937900975.1 uncultured Paracoccaceae bacterium | reverse complement strand
GCTTCGCAGAGGCCCAAATCTCCAGCATATCGGCGCAGCCATCAAGGATCATATGAAGAAAAATGCGACGCTACTCCGCCTCCGCCAGCGCGCCTTGGTCGATCAGCCGGTCGATCAGTTGGATCGCGCGGAGATCGCGCAAAAGCGAGGCGTTGAAGGTGATCTCGTTGACCCGGTTTTGGATATCGGTGGCCGAGGTCGGCGTGCCCGGCCGGAACAGAGGGTTGATCTGGACGATCAGAATGTCGGGCGCGGGGGAATGGTCGATAAAGGGGAACAGGACCGGGTTGCCCATATAGCCGCCGTCCCAATAGGGCACGCCGTCGATGTTCACCGCCTTGAACAGAAATGGCAGGCAGGCCGAGGCCATAACGACGTCAAGCGTGATTTCATGGCGGTGAAAGACGCGCGCACGCCCGGTTTCGACATTCGTGGCGGCGATGTAGATCCCCATATCCTCCTCCCCCGCCACTTTGTCGAAATCGATAAAATCGCCGACAAGGTCGCGCAGCGGGTTCAGGTCGAACGGATTGAGATCGTAAGGGGAGGCGACGCGGTTCACGATATCCATCCAGCGATAGGCCGGGTTGGCATCGATCGACCAATTGCCGATCAGCTTATCAATCGGGGTGCGCTTTAGCGGGCTCGCCTGCCCGGCCTTGGAAACGGCATGCCAAAACGCCTCTAGCGCGGCGCGGGCGCCGGCGGCGCCGTTGTCGTACATGCCTTGGGCCGCAACCACCGCGTTCATCGCCCCGGCACTGGTGCCCGAGATCGCCTCGATCCAGAGCTTGTCCTCCTCAAACATCCGGTCCAGCACGCCCCAGGTGAACGCCCCGTGAGAGCCGCCGCCTTGCAGCGCAAGGTTGATGCGTTTCTCATGCCGGCTTTGCCGGCCTTTGCCCTTCATCCCCGGCCCCCGTCAATGCGCGGTCCAACCGCCATCGACCGGCAGCGCTGTGCCGGTCATCTGCGCGGCCGCGTCGCTGGTCAGAAAGACGCAGAGCGCGCCAAGCTGATCGACGGTCACAAACTCCTTGGTGGCCTGTGCTGCCAGCAAAACGTCGCGTTTCACGGCTTCTTCGCTGATGCCGCGGGCCTTGGCGGTGTCGGGGATCTGACTTTCGACGAGGGGGGTCAGAACGTAGCCCGGGCAGACCGCGTTGACGGTTACGCCATGCTCTGCCGCCTCCAGCGCGATGGTCTTGGTCAGGCCGATGATGCCGTGCTTGGCCGTGACATAGGCCGATTTGTAGGGGGAGGCGACAAGACCATGCGCAGAGGCAATGTTGATGATCCGCCCGAATTTGCGCGCCTTCATCCCCGGCAGCGCGTGGCGGATGGTGTGAAAGGCGCTGGTCATGTTGATCGCGATGATTGCGTCCCATTTCGCGGCCGGAAACTCCTCAACCGGGGCAACGTGCTGAATACCGGCGTTGTTGACCAGAATATCGCAGGGGCCGAGATCGGCCTCGGTCTGGGCAATCAGATCGGCGATTTCGTCCGCTTTGGTCATGTCCGCGCCGTGATAGCCGACGCGCGCGTCGCCCAGCCCATCCAGCCGGGCGCGCGTGGCCTCGATGGCGTCGGCATCGCCAAAACCGTTGAGCATGACATTGATGCCGGCCTCGACAAAGGCTTCGGCGATGCCAAGCCCGATGCCGCTGGTCGATCCGGTGATGATGGCGGTCTTCATGATGGGGTCCCCTCTGCCTGGCCCCTGCCGCCCGATATGGCGGGCACGGGGCCGTGTCGTGGCGCCGCAGCACCGTTATGGCGGGTCGGGGCGCCCGCCCCACCCGCCATAATTGTGCAGTGCCACAGAGCGCGCCCGGTGACCAGGGGGATGGTCAGACCCAGAACCGATCCCGGACCAATGCGGTCATCGGACCGTCCGGGGTTTGCACGATCAGTTCGGTGCCCCCGTCCCAATGCGGCATCCGCACCAAGCCGATGGCAACGGTGCAGTCAAAGTCCGGCGACCAGGCGGCAGAGGTCACCTGCCCCACTTTCTTCCCGCCGGCCAAAAGCGGCCAGTCGCGGTCGCAGGGGGGCACCCTGTCCTTGATCTCCAGGGCCCTAATCTGACGGAGCGGCCCGTCCTTGGCGACGCGCAACAGCGCATCGCGCCCAACGCAGCCGATGGCGGTCTGGGTGTTGCAGAACTTCCCCAACCCGCATTCATGCGGCGTGTTTTCGCGGGTCATAACGTTGCCATAGCTCAGACGCC
>CALCPC010000566.1 GCA_937900975.1 uncultured Paracoccaceae bacterium | reverse complement strand
GCCGGCGTTGTTTAAGACGCGCCTGCCGGCGTTGTTTAAGACGCGCCTGCCGGCGTTGTTTAAGACGCGCCTGCCGGCGTTGTTTAAGACGCGCCTGCCGGCGTTGTTTAAGACGCGCCTGCCGGCGTTGTTTAAGACGCGCCTGCCGGCGTTGTTTAAGACGCGCCTGCCGGCGCGATCACCAGCGCGCCCAGCCCGGCGCGCATCGCGGGCGCCAGCGGCGTCGGGCGGCGGGTCTCGCGGTCCACATAGACATGGGTCAGGTGCATCTCGGCCGCGGCCTCATCCCCGCCCGGCGCAAAAAGACCCGCCTCGTAGCGCACGGAGCTTGTCCCGATCCGCGCGACCCGAAGCCCAACATCCACAGGTTCGGGAAAGCCAAGCGGCGCAAGATACTTGCATCCCGACGCCACCACAAAACCGATCGGCGTCCCCCCGGACAGCGACAGATATCCCGCCCGCAAAAGCCACCCGTTCACCGCACTGTCGAGAAGCTCATAAAAAACGACATTGTTCATGTGCGCATAGATGTCGTTGTCCCGCCACCGCGTCGGCACGGTCTGAAACAGCGCGTAATCCGCGCGGCGGGGGGCGGTGGCGGTGAGTGAGATGGCTGGCCTCGGCGCAGGTTTCCTGTCAGAACGCAGGCGAAGCTGACGCGAAATCACGCCCCGGCGCAAGGCCCCGGGACAGGGAGACGCAAATGACCCCGATCCAGGCGATCTTGTTTGACAAGGATGGCACGCTTTTTGACTTCCAAGCCAGTTGGGGCGCCTTTACCGCCCGGATGATCGCGCGGCTGGCCGATGGCGACACAGCCTTGTGCCAGCGTATGGCCGACGGCATGGCGCTGGATTTGAAGCCCGAACGGTTCCGCCCTGAAAGCCCGGTGATCGCAGGAACGGCGGATGTGATGGTGGGGATCGTGCGCGATGCCTTTCCCGGGCAAAGCGAAGCGACGGTGCGCGACCGGCTGGCGGCCGCAACCGGCAGCGCAGAGCAAGTGCCCGTCACCCCCCTTGCCCCGCTGATGGCGGAGTTTCGCAAGGCGGGCTATCGGCTTGGCGTGGCGACCAACGATGACGCGGCGTCCGCGCACAGCCATTTGGCGCAAAGCAGTGTGGCAGAGGCGTTTGACTTTGTTGCGGGCTATGACAGCGGCTATGGCGCGAAACCCGGGCCCGGGCAGCTTCTCGGCTTTGCCGCGGCGCTTGATCTGGCACCGGCCGCGGTTCTGATGGTCGGCGACAGCACGCATGACCTGCTTGCCGCCCAGGCCGCCGGGATGCCCGCCATTGGTGTCCTGACCGGTGTGGCCGCATCCGAGGACCTGGCCCCGCTGGCCGAGGCGGTCCTGCCCAGCATCGCAGACTTGCCCGAATGGCTTCGCGGGCGGAAACCGACGATTTAGGCGTCGCAAACAGCGGGTCCCCCGCGCACCACTCGGTCTGTGATAGGGCAGACAACACCAGGAGGGCGGAGATGTCTGATCGAAGGGCGCGGCGCAGCCGGGCGGGGGGCAACCGTCGTGTGGCCGGCGCACTGAACCAAAACCCATGGCTGCAACCGGTCAACATCGACCGCCCGACCGAACCCTTGGATGAGGCCGGCGTCGACGCGGTTCACGACGCCGCGATGCGGGTTCTCGAAGAAATCGGGATCGAGTTTTTGAACGACGACGCGCTGAGCGTTTTGCGCGCGGCGGGCTGCACCGTGACGGATCAAAACGTGCGCATGGACCGCGGCTGGGTGATGGAGATGCTGGCCCACGCCCCCGCGGTCTTCGACATCACGCCGCGCAACCCCGAGCGTCGGCTGACCATCGGTGGCAGCCATATGGCGTTCGGAAACGTCTCCTCACCGCCGAGCGCCATGGACCTGGATCGCGGGCACCGGACGGGCGACATGGAAAGCTTTCGCGAACTTGTGAAGCTGAGCCATGCGTTCAACTGCATCCACTTTATCGGCGGCTATCCGGTGGAGCCTGTGGATGTGCACGCCAGTGTGCGCCATCTCGACTGCCTTTACGAAAAGTTGGTGCTCACCGACAAAGTCGTCCACGCCTATTCGCTTGGGTCAGAGCGGGTGGAGGACGTGCTGGAAATGACGCGGATCGCCTCCGGGCTCGATGCCGAAGAGTTCTATTCAAAGCCAAGGCTTTACACCAACATCAACTCCTCAAGCCCGCTGAAACACGATTGGCCGATGCTGGACGGCGCGATGCGCTTTGCCCGGCGGGGACAGCCCGTGGTCGTCACGCCCTTCACGCTTGCAGGGGCGATGGCGCCGGTGACGATGGCCGGGGCCGTCACGCAATCGGTGGCCGAGGGCGTGGCCGCGATCGCGCTGTTGCAAGCGATCAACCCAGGCACACCCTGCGTTTTCGGTACGTTCACCTCCAATGTCGACATGCGCTCGGGCGCACCGGCTTTCGGCACGCCCGAATACATCCGCGCCACGCAGATGACGGGGCAAATGGCGCGTTTTTACGGGTTGCCGCTGCGCGCGTCGAACGCCTGTGCGGCCAACGCGCCGGACGCGCAAGCGATGTGGGAGGGGATGAACTCTCTCTGGGCGTCGGTCCAGTCGGGCGTCAACATGGTCTATCACGCGGCCGGCTGGCTGGAGGGCGGGCTGATCGCCTCCTACGAGAAATTCGTGATGGATTGCGAAGTGCTGCAGCAGTTCCAGCGCTATTTCGACCCCGCGCTGACCGACACCTCACCCGCGGGCGTGGCGCTGGATGCCATCCGTGAGGTCGGGCCAAACGGACATTTCTTTGGCGCCGAGCACACGCAGTCGCGCTATGAGACGGCGTTTTACGCGCCGTTTCTGTCGGATTGGCGCAACTATGAAGCCTGGGCAGAGGCCGGCGGCTCCTGGACCTCTGAGCGGGCGAACAAGCTGTGGAAATCGATGCTGGCCGACTATACGCCACCGCCGATGGATCCCGGCATTCATGAAGAACTGACGGCCTTCGTAGACCGCCGGAAAGCCGAAGGCGGCGCGCCAACGGATTTCTGAAAACGTCAGCCGCCAGACCCATGGCGGCGGCCGCCCTCAGCGGATGCCGATGCCGACCGCAGCGTCGGCTCAGCGGACTTTGCGGCCATACGTTGAGAGGCCATGAAGGACTGCTAGAGGTTCATCGGCACGCTGTCGTTTCACGCCAACGTGTCGCCTGTTCCGGCCATCAACCGACGCAGCATCGATGCGAACTGATCCATCTCTTCGTCTTCGCAACGGTCGCCGAACAGATAACCTGCGCGCTTCGAAAACGTGGAAAGCGCTTCGGATAGTTTTGCGCGCCCAGCATGCGTCGCCACGACGAAGACCAGCCGCGCGTCACGCTTATCGACCTCCCGGTCAATGAGGCCGATTTTTTCCATGGGCGCGGCCATGCGCGTGATCGTGGATGCGCTGACATGCATCCGTCGCGCCAAATCAACTCGGGGCAATCTGTTGGCTGCTGAGCGCTCAAGATGAAGCAAGAGAAGAAACTCGTTCACGGATATTCCGTGAACAGCCGAAAATTCGCCACTGAGCCCGGCGCGGAAGTCATCGGCGACCTGAAGCAGGCGCAGCGCATTGGTTGTATGCACATCGGTCATAGGAAACATCTATTGCGAATCGCTTGCATATGCAAGCGTATTGCAAGCTATAGCGCCACTTGGTTCACACCAAAGGAAACGCGCGCCATGGACTTCGAAGCTCTGTTCTCTATCGCCGGTCTCATCGCAATGATCGGCTGGCTATGTTTGCTCTTCTCACCGCTC
>CALCPC010000565.1 GCA_937900975.1 uncultured Paracoccaceae bacterium | reverse complement strand
GCGGCTACGGCAGCCGGAACATGTCCAAAGCGCGCGGCGCAGTTACCTCGCTGTCCGACATTGCCTGGATGAAGTTGCGCTCGCCCCCGTCGCCGATGATTTCGAGGACGTGGGAAACCCTTGGCACATTGCCGGTTAGCGTCGCTTGGGGTGAGCTTTACGCGGCGATCCAGACCGGCGTGGCCGAGGGGCTTGAAAGCTCGATCCCCGGCTATTCCGGCGCGAAACTCTACGAAGTGGCACCCTATCTTGCGCTGACCGGCCATACGATCCAAGTGAACCACATTTCGATGAGCGACCGGCGCTGGGGCCAACTGACCGAGGACCAACAACAGATTTTTCTGGATGTTGCGGTCGAAGCGTCAAAGCTTGGCATAGAACGGGCCAAGTTCTATGAGGAAGCGCTGGTCAGCCGGTTGCAAGCCGATAATGGCGTGACGGTGACAACCCCGGATGTGGCGGAATTTCAGGCGGCCCTTGTCGCGCTTCGCGGCGAGCTTGCGACCGAGCTTGATCTGACATCGGCCATGGCGGCGCTGTTCCCCTGACGAAAGCGATGCCGGGATCGCGCGGTCGCGGGGCCATAACCGGCCCGGCCACCGCCCCGGAAGGAGGCGGCGGTGCTGACCCGGCTTAACACCTTTGTCGAGGGCCTCGTGGGCTGGCTTATGGCGGCGGCCTTCGCGGCGCTGATCGGCGTTGTGGCGCTGCAGGTCCTGGCGCGCAACGTGTTTGCAATGCCGATGATCTGGACTTTGGACGCGGCGCAGATTCTCTTTGCCTGGTGCATCTTCCTGGGCGCCGGTATCGCGTTTCGGCGGGGCGCGCATTATTGCGTCGATCTTTGGCCGCCCAGCGGGCCGCTGGCCCGGGTCCCGGCGGTCTGTGCCTTCATCGCCAGCGGTGTCGTGGTTTACGTGCTGATTTGGCACGGCCTTGAAATGGCCGAGATCGGGGCGCGGCGCCAAAGCCAAACCCTTGGGATCTCGCTTTACTGGAATTTCGTGCCAATCCCGATCAGCGGCGTTCTGATCGGGTTGGCGCTTCTCGAACAGATTGAGGGTTTGGTGCGCCGGACAGCGGCGAAATGAACCCTCTGATCGTTCTGATCGGCGGCTTTTTCATGCTTGTCGCACTGCGGGTCAATATCGGTTTTGCCCTGATACTGGCCTCGCTGATCGTGATGGTGATGGAGGGGCTTCCGCTGGCCTCGGTCATCAATCAGATGTATTCCAACATCAACAGCTTCACCCTGTTGGCCGTGCCCTTTTTCATGTTTCTCGGGCGCATCTTGAACAGCGGTTCGATTACGCAGCGCCTGCTCGATGTGTCGAACGCCTCTGTCGGGCATATTCGCGGCGGGCTGGGGCATGTGAATGTGTTTGTCTCGATGATCTTTGCGTCCTTGTCGGGATCGGCCGCGGCGGACACCGCGTCGATCGGCTCCATCCTGATCCCGGCGATGAAGCGCGCCGGCTACTCGCCCGCGTTTTCTGCGGCGTTGACGGCGGCATCGTCGACCCTTGGCGTTATCATCCCGCCGTCGATCATCTTGATCGTCTATGGCGCCTTTGGAAACGTCTCTATCGGCGCGCTCTTTCTTGGCGGCGTTGTCCCGGGCCTGACGATTGGTGTGTCGATGATGGTCTACACGTACCTTGTCGCCCTGCGAGAGGGCTACCCCGCGCTGCCCTTCCCGGGGCTTCCGGCCTTGAGAACCGCGCTTTGGCGCGGTGCAGCCGCGATGCTGATCCCGGTTTTTGTCCTTGGCGGCGTGATCGGTGGCATTTTCACCCCGACCGAGGCTGCGATCAGCGCGGTGCTTTGGGCGCTGATCCTGACATTAATCCTGTTTCGCGATGTGCCCGTGGCCCAGATCCCGAAACTTCTGGTCGCGGCAACGCTGGACTTTTCGGTGCCTTTGTTCACGGTTGCCGGTGCGGGGATCTTTGGCTGGCCGATCGCCTATCTCGGCGCCGCGCGGATCGTTGTAGAGTTCATCACCGCGGTCAGCAGCGATCCCACCGTTATTATTTTAATGCTGATCGGATTTCTGCTGCTTGTCGGCACCGTGCTAAACCCGATCTCGGCGGTTTTGATTTTTTTGCCGATCATTCAGGGGCTTGGGGATTTGGCAGGCATGAACCCCGTGCATATGGGCGTTCTGGCGACAATAACCTTGTCGGTCGGGCTGATCACGCCGCCTTATGGGATTTGCCTGCTGATTGCCGCCCAGATCGCGGATGTGCCCTTGGGGCGGGCTATGCTGGCCGTCTTGCCCATTGTCGGGCTGACGATCAGTATCGCGGTGCTTTCGGTCTTTTTCCCCGGTCTCGTCCTGGCGCTGCCACGCTTGGCGTTTCCGACTGTCTTCACCTGAACCTCACACAAAAAGGACCCTAAAGGATGGCCCATATCAAACCGACCGGTAGTTTCGTGGCCCTGGTCACGCCGATGAACGCCGAT
>CALCPC010000564.1 GCA_937900975.1 uncultured Paracoccaceae bacterium | reverse complement strand
CCGCGGGCGGCACGCTTCACTATTTCGCGGCGGGCTCTTCGGGGTTGATGGCCGCCGCCGACGCGCTGGAGCTTGGGGGAACATTTTCGATCCCCCCCGCACAGATCAAGATCCACATGGCCGGGGGCATGCCTCAGGGGGTGGAGATGCCGGGCGATGTCGAAGCCGGCCCAGCGCATGGCGCCGATGATGTACGCCGGGGCGATACCGCCATTTTCGTTTCGGCCAGCGGCACCACGCCCTATACCGTGGCCGCCGCAACGCGGGTTAAGCCCACGGGCGCAACCCTGGTCAGCCTTGCGAACAACCCCGAAACGCCGCTTTTGGCGTTGGCCGATATCGCGATCTGCCTGGAAACGCCGGCCGAGGTTTTGGCGGGCTCCACCCGTCTTGGCGCGGCGACCGCGCAAAAGATCGCGCTGAACACCATCTCGACCGTGATGGCTGTCGCGCTTGGCCATGTGCATGACGGCATGATGGTCAACGTCACCGCCGACAACGCCAAGCTGCGCGCGCGTGCCAGGCGTATCGTGCAAGCAGTGTCGGACGCGCCAGACGCCGTTGTCCACGACGCGATCGATGCAGCGCAGGGCCGCGTGAAAGAAGCCATCTTGATGGCCAGCCTCGACATTTCCTACGCGGACGCGTGCGAGATGCTACGCCGTACAAGCGGCCACCTAAGACCGGCTCTCGATGCCGGCGAACCTTAAACCCTTCAGGGAGTATTCCATGAAACCTGCCTCGCTTAAGCTTTTGTTGCTGGGAACGGCGCTCTGCGCCTCGCCCGGTCTGGCCCAGGACGTCACACTGACCATCGAAAGCTGGCGCAACGACGATCTGGCGCTTTGGCAAAACGAAATCATTCCCGCGTTCGAGGCGGCAAATCCTGGCATCAAGGTCCTGTTCCGCCCGTCAGCGCCGACCGAATACAACGCCGTTCTCAACTCAAAACTGGAGGCGGGGTCGGCGGGCGACCTTATCACCTGTCGGCCCTTCGATGCCTCGCTCGCCATCTTTGAGGCGGGCCACCTTGTCGATCTCGACGACATGGGGGCAATGTCGAACTTTTCGGACGTGGCGAAATCCGCCTGGCAGACCGATGATGGCTCTGCCACGTTTTGCGTGCCGATGGCCTCGGTTATCCACGGTTTTATCTACAACGCCGACGCCTTCGCCGAGCTTGGCCTTGAGGTGCCGGAAACGGAGGCTGAGTTCTTCGCCGTTCTCGATGCGATCAAGGACGATGGCAGCTATATTCCGATGGCCATGGGAACCAATGATCAATGGGAAGCGGCGACCATGGGCTACAACAATATCGGCCCAAACTACTGGAAGGGCGAGGAAGGGCGGCTCGCGCTGATCGCGGGCGCGCAGTCGTTGACCGATGAGGTCTGGACAGCGCCGTTTGCCACCTTGGCCCGCTGGGGCGCGTATCTTGGCGATGGGTATGAGGCGCAGACCTACCCCGACAGCCAAAACCTGTTCACCCTCGGTCGCGCGGCGATCTATCCCGCCGGCTCGTGGGAAATCGCGGGTTTCAACGCCCAGGCCGATTTTGCCATGGGTGCGTTCAAGCCGCCGGTGCAGAACGCGGGCGACACGTGCTATATCTCTGACCACACCGATATCGGCATTGGGATGAACGCGGCCTCGCCAAACCCCGAGGCTGCCAAAACCTTCCTTGCCTGGGTCGGCTCGCCAGAGCTTGCGTCGATCTTCGGCAACGCGCTTCCCGGGTTCTACCCGCTGTCGAATGATCCTGTGGAGTTGTCGGACCCGCTGGCCAACACCTTTATCGGGTGGCGCGGCACGTGCGAGACCACCATCCGCTCGACCTACCAGATCCTGTCGCGCGGAACGCCGAACCTGGAAACTGAAACTTGGGGCGCATCGGTCGCGGCCATTAAGGGCACCGCAACGCCCGAAGCGCTTGGCGCCGAGCTGCAGGACGGTTTGGCCAGCTGGTACGCGCCGCAACAATAGCGCGCGCATCCCGCCCGCCCGAGCGGCGCAGCCCCGCTCGGGCCCTGTAATCGACGGACCCGACTATGAAACGACCCCCCATTCGGTGGCATATCGTGGTGTTTCTCGCGCCCGCCGTCATTGTCTACACAGCGGTGATGATCTTCCCGCTGTTTAACACGCTGCGCCTCGCGCTTTACACCGAGGTCGACCAGACGCGGATGTTCGTGGGGCTCGACAACTTTCAAACACTGTTTTTCGATCCGCTTTGGTCCGGGCAGTTTTGGAACGCGCTCGGCAACAACTTTTGGTTTTTCCTGA
>CALCPC010000563.1 GCA_937900975.1 uncultured Paracoccaceae bacterium | reverse complement strand
CGTCGGGGTTCACCACCATGGCCGTGAACCAAGACATCGCGCCGACGCCGATGGTGCCGGTCGCATCGTCGAAGACAAAGTAATCGTCAAGGTTCGAGGCCGCGGGAATGTTGTCCATCGCCAGCGGTTTCAAGATCCCGCCGATGCGGCTGGCCTTGATCATCGTCTCGCGCCCATAAAGCGAAAGGTCGGTGGGCACCGTTCCGGCGGCGGCGGCCTGCTGCATCGTCACCAGCCAATCCGAGGAGTTGGGCTGCGTGACGCTTTCGACAACGATGCCCGGCGCCTCCGTAAAGTCGGGGTAGACGTGCTTTTTTAAACTGTCTTCGAAATAACCGCCGTAAGAGCCGATTTTCAGGCTGCGCCCAGATTGGGCGATCAGCGGCGTGCCGATAACGCTGGTTGCGGCGGCAAGGCCGGCGCCTTGGGCAAGCACTGCCCGGCGGCTGATGTGGTTTTTCCGGTTGGCCATGGTCCATCCCTTCAGATCGCGTGTATGTCGGCCCGCAGGCCCCGCCCGGGAGTCGAAGGGCGCTTGCGGGGTCTGTCCACGGAAAAGGCGAGGATTGCCGGCGGACCAGCGGGACTGCTGGGAAAAGCGGCAAGCATTTCAAACGTTGTTTAAATTTCGTCCAAATCTTGTCAGGCCGGCGTCGTGGGTGGGGTCGGGCATGACATTACCCGCGCCGGGCCTCATCCTCCCACTGCTTTAAAGGAGAAAACCCGTGAACCAGATCGTTGCCGCCGACCAAACCGCCCTAACGCTTGAGGATGCGGCTTTGCCGGTTGTCGACCTCTCGGGATTGTTCGGGGAAGATGCCAAGGCGAAGGCGGCGGTCGCGGCGGCGCTGGGGGAGGCTGCGCGCACCTCCGGTTTTTTCTACATCACCGGCCACGGCGTGCCGCAGGAGACGGTGGACGCGCTTTTCGCCGCGTCCCGCGCGTTTCACGAAATGCCGCGCAGCTACAAAATGAAGTATTGGTCGGGCTTCACAACCCACCACCGGGGCTATGTCCCGTTTGAGGAAAACGGCGTCGCGTTTCCCAAATCGATCAATTTCAACGAGGCGTGGGACATGTCTTTCGAGGCGCCCGCCGATCACCCCGACTATTTGGCCGGGTGGCGCATGACGGGGCCTAATGTCTGGCCCGATCTGCCCGGGTGGCGGGCGACGGTTTCGGGCTATTACGAAACCATCTTTGCGCTTGGGCTGAAGCTTCTCGATGCGCTGGCGTTGGAACTTGGCGTCGACCCGGCCTTGCTGCGCCAGCACATCACCAACCCGACGTCGCAACTGCGGCTGCTGCGCTATCTTGAAAACGACATGCCGGCGACCAAGGACATGGTGGGCATCGGCGCGCATTCGGATTTTGAGTGCTTTACGATCCTCCTGCAGGGCGGGCCCGGGCTGCAGGTGATGAACGCCGAGGATGTCTGGGTGGAGGCGCCGCCGATCCCCGGCGCCTTTATCGTCAACATCGGCGATATCTTCGAGGCGTGGTCCGGCGGCCAGTTCAAATCCACCCAGCACCGCGTCGCCAATATCGGGCGGGAGCGGTACTCCGCCCCGCTGTTTTTCGGGCTGGACTACCACGCGATTGTCGAGCCGTTGGAGAAGTTTCGCACGCCAGAGACGCTGGCGAAATACCCGCCCATGCGCGCCGGCGATCACTTGATGCGGATGTCCGTCACAGCGTTTCGCTATATGGCCGAGGCGCGCGAGAAGGGTCTTTTCACGCCCGATTTCGAGGTGCCAGAAGAAAACCCCTTCAAGCGGGAGGCGAAGGCCCCCGCCTGATGGGGCCGCACCCCGATTTTGTGGACGGCATGCCCGAGACGGCGACGATCGCAGACCTTCACCTTACGCCCCTTGGCCCCGCCGATTTGGTTGAGGATTTTGCCGCCGTCACCGAAAGTGCCGAGGCGCTGTCGGGCCTTTTTGGCGATACTTGGCCCGCGGGGCTGACGTTGGAGCGGAACCTGGAGGAGCTGATGTGGCACCGCAAGGAGTTCCGGGACCGCCGCTCTTTTGCGTGGGTCTTGCGCGGCGCGGCGGCGGGGGATTACCGCGGCTGCGCTTATCTTTATCCAGAAATCGGCGGGCGGGGGACGGCGCGGGCTTTTGTCTGGTTCCGCACCGGCGCTTTGGCGCCCGTGGCGGCGGCGGAGGCCACGGGCGCAATTCTCGCTTGGCTTCGGGCAACCGCGCCTGTCCCGGTCAGCTTTCAGGATCCGGGCTGAGCGGGCGCCAAACGCCGGCGCAGATGGTCCCGCAGGTCAAC
>CALCPC010000562.1 GCA_937900975.1 uncultured Paracoccaceae bacterium | reverse complement strand
TTCGTTGGCCGCCCGTTTGAGACGGAAAGCCTGGTCAGCGCCGAAGCCGCGACCGATGTGCAGATTTGCTCGTTTCCGAAGGCGGTGCTGGAAGACATTATGAGCCAGTCAAGCGACATGGCGCACAGGCTTCACAACCAAACGCTGCGAGAGTTGGACGAAGCCCGAGAATGGCTGATGACACTTGGCCGCAAAACCGCCGCCGAAAAGGTCGCAAGCTTCCTGATGCTGATTGCCGAGCATATCGACCCGGAGGCCGGAGACGAGGCCGCAATGCTGTTTGAGCTGCCGCTCAAACGCATCGATATTGCCGATTTCTTGGGTCTGACGATTGAGACGGTCAGCCGCCAATTGACGCGGTTGCGCAAAGACGGCGTGATCGAAATCACGCATAACCGCTGCGTCGAGATCCGCGATCTGCCGGCGCTTCGCACCATCGCGGATGGGCGCTGAAGCGTTTCGGGAAAAACGTGAATCGCCCAACGCCGCCTGAAATCAAGGATTTCAACGCGGTATAGGATGCCTGATGGCTCAGGTACTTCGCGAAATGCGTTAGCGCTGCCGGCCACCGGTCGTGGCGCGCCCCGACAACAACGGCAGCACATGCTCCCGCTCAAAAGCGATGTGCCGGCGCAGCCCTTCGAAAAAACCCCGCAACATGTAGCCGATCCTGTTGGCATCGGCGCGGTTGGGAAGGCGCATGTATTGGGTCAAGGTTTCAGCCAACTCTTCGGCGAAGGCGCGGTCCTCGACATGTTCCTGGCACAGCCGCGTCAGCGTCCTGTCAAGCCCCCGCGCCGAAGACGGCGCAGCGCGGATCAGATAGGGATGAACGACGCCCTCTTCATAGCGGTGAAGATGCGCCAGAACCGATGGCAGGGTCTGGATCAGCCGATGCACCTGCGCCTGGTGAAGCCGTGCCGGAAGCACATCCGCCAAATGTTCCAGTGCTTTGCAAAGCTCCGCCTGCAGCGTCAATTGCGTGAGCATCGTGATGGCCATCGCCACCGGTCCGTCCTCTGGCGCTGCGTTCACATTGGCCGGAACCAATTTTGCCCCGTCGCTTAACAGCATTTGATGCCCACCCGGCCGCCGCGGCGGTCTTGCCACGCGGCAACAGTCTCGCGCCCCGCGCCCCGCGTCCTTGATCGAGATCAAGGCATCGCATCGCCGATCTTTGCAGGTTGGGGCCAAGCGCAATACGGGATCGGTCCTGGCGATGCCGGTGGGCCAAATCCGGAAGGGTCTGGAATGAATGAAAACATCACATTAACCGGTCTGGGCGTCGCCGCGTGCGTGGTTCTGTTCCTAAGCGGGATCGCCGCCGATGCGGCCTTTCAGTCGCATATGCTGGTGATCTTCTTTGTCCTCGCACTCGCGTTTCTGGTGATGCTGCGGCGGGTCGATTTCGCGCCTGCCGGCACGGCTGTTGCGAAGCCGGCGCAAGGCTACCTTGACGGTCCAATCCGCTATGGCGCCATTGCCACGATGGGGTGGGCGATTGTCGGCCTGCTTGCCGGTGTTGTCGCGGCGTCCCAGCTTGCCTGGCCCGACCTCAACATCGAGCCCTGGTTTAATTTTGGCCGGGTGCGGCCGCTCCACACCTCGGCTGTTGTCTTCGCCTTCGGGGGCAATGCGCTGATCGCAACCTCGTTTTACGTCGTACAGCGCACCTGCCGCGCCCGGCGTTGGGGCGGCGACCTTGCCTGGTTCGTGTTCTGGGGCTACCAGCTTTTCATCGTCATGGCGGCGAGCGGCTATCTGCTCGGCATCACTGCCGGCAAAGAATATGCTGAGCCGGAATGGTATGTCGATCTGTTCCTCACGGTGGTCTGGCTCTGCTATCTCGCTGTTTTTCTTGGCACAATCCTAAATCGGAAAGAGCCTCACATCTACGTGGCCAACTGGTTTTATCTGGCCTTCATCGTGACCATTGCCATGCTGCATGTGGTCAATGGGCTATCGATGCCGGTCAGCTTCGTCGGGTCGAAGTCATACTCTGCCTTCGCGGGCGTCCAAGACGCGCTGACGCAATGGTGGTACGGGCACAACGCGGTCGGCTTTTTCCTGACCGCCGGGTTTCTTGGGATGATGTACTACTTCATTCCCAAACAAGCCGGGCGTCCGGTGTATTCCTATCGCCTGTCGATCATCCACTTTTGGGCGCTGATCTTTCTCTATATCTGGGCGGGCCCGCATCATCTGCACTATACCGCGCTGCCCGATTGGGCGCAGACCCTCGGCATGGTGTTCTCGATCATGCTGTGGATGCCGTCCTGGGGCGGGATGATCAACGGGCTGATGACGCTGTCGGGCGCGTGGGACAAATTGCGGACCGATCCGATCCTGCGGATGCAGGTCATTGCCGTCGCGTTCTACGGCATGTCGACCTTCGAAGGCCCGATGATGAGCCTGAAGGCGGTCAACGGCCTTAGCCACTATACCGACTGGACCATCGGGCAGGTGCATTCCGGCGCGCTTGGAGGGGTTGGTATGATCTCGTTCGGTGCGATCTATTTCCTGGTGCCGAAGCTGTGGAACCGAGAGCGGCTTTACAGCCTGCGTCTGGTCAACTGGCACTTCTGGCTCGCGACGTTGGGGATCGTGGTCTACGCGGCGGTGATGTGGGTCTCGGGCATTATGCAGGGGCTGATGTGGCGGGAGTATTCGGCCGAGGGCTTTCTTGTCTATTCCTTCGTCGAATCCACCGCCGCCATGTACCCCTACTATGTCATGCGGACCTTTGGCGGGCTTTTGTACCTCGTCGGTGCCCTCATCATGGCCTTCAACATCTACATGACCATCAAGGGCCGCGTGCGGGAGGAGGACGCCATGGGCGCACCCGCCATCGCCACCCCCGCAGAATAAGGACAGCCGATGTCTTTCCTCGACAAACACAAGATCCTCGAACGCAACGCCACGCTTCTGCTGGCCGGGTCGCTGGTCGTCGTCTCGATCGGCGGGATCGTGGAAATCGCGCCGCTTTTCTATCTGGAGAACACCATCGAGAAGGTTGAGGGCATGCGCCCCTACAGCCCCCTGGAGCTTGCCGGCCGCAACATCTATGTGCGCGAGGGCTGCTATGTCTGCCACTCCCAAATGATCCGCCCGTTCCGGGATGAGGTAGAACGGTACGGCCATTACAGCCTTGCCGCCGAATCGATGTACGACCACCCCTTTCAATGGGGTTCAAAGCGCACCGGGCCCGACCTTGCCCGCGTTGGCGGGCGGTATTCGAACGAATGGCATGTCCAGCACTTGATCGAGCCGCGCTCGGTCGTGCCCGAAAGCATCATGCCAGGCTACAGCTTTCTAGCCCGGGCCACGCTCGACATGGACGACCCGGCCGCGCATCTGGACGCTAATGTCCGGGTCGGCGTGCCCTATACCAACGCGATGATCGAAAACGCACGCGCCGATCTTTTGGCCCAGGCCGACCCGGATGCCGATTGGTCGGGGCTGGAGGAACGCTATCCCAAGGCCGTACTTGGCGATTTCGACGGCGATCCAGAGCGGCTGACCGAGATGGACGCGCTGGTCGCCTATCTTCAAATGCTGGGCACGCTGGTCGATTTTTCGACCTTCGAGCCGCAAGAAAACTACCGCTAAGGGGCCGCAGGATGGAGTACCAAACCTTGCGCACATTCGCCGACAGCTGGGGGCTGTTGGCGCTGTTTCTGTTTTTTCTCGGGGTGGTTTTTTGGGTGTTCCGGCCCGGGTCGCGCAAATCCCATGACGAGGCCGCGCGCATCCCCCTCGACGACGACAAGGAGCTGTGAGCCACATGTCCGAAACTGAAAGAGAGGTCGATCAGATCTCGGGCGTCGAGACGACGGGGCATGAGTGGGACGGGATCAAGGAATTGGACAATCCGATGCCGCGCTGGTGGCTTTGGACCTTTTACGCCTGTTGTGTCTGGGGGCTTCTCTACACAATCGCCTATCCGGCCTGGCCGCTGATCTCGGCCTCGACATCCGGCCTGACGGGGTGGTCGGCGCGGGCCGATCTTGACGCCGACATCGCGCGCGCCGAGGCCGCGAACGCCGATCGGATCGCGGCCATCGAGGCGGCAAGCGTGGCCGAAATCCTGGCCGATGCCAGCCTGCGGACCTATGCCAACGCCGCGGGCGCCGCGCATTTCAAGGTCAATTGCGTGCAATGCCACGGCGCCGGGGCCGCGGGTGGCATCGGGTACCCCAACCTCAACGACGATGCCTGGATCTGGGGCGGCTCGCCGGAGGCGATCTACACAACACTGCGCCACGGGATCCGGTGGGAGCAGGATTGGGACACGAGGCTTGGCGAAATGCCGCGTTTTGGGGTCGACGGGGTCCTCTCCCGGGCGGAGATTTCGGATGTCGCCTGGTATGTGGTATCGCTGTCCAAACCCGCGGATGATGCGCCAGCCGCCGCACGCGGCGCGGCGCTTTACAGCGAAAATTGCGCGGCGTGTCATGGTGCGTTGGGCGAAGGGATCCAAGATCTTGGCGGCCCCCGCCTGTCGGATGCAATCTGGCTTTATGGCGGCAGCCACGAAGAGATCGTGGCCCAGATCTGGGAACCACGCCTCGGCGTGATGCCAGGCTGGTTGGAACGGCTGGGTGATCGCGGGGTCAAGGAGGTTTCGGTTTATGTCCATGGATTGGGCGGCGGTGAGCCGAGCGCGGCCGAGTAGGCGGCATGGACCCCAGCAGAGCGCCATGAACCAAGCGGAGGCGCTGCGCGCCAAGTCTTTTGAGCCCTTCGGGCGGTTGGCGCCCGGACCAGCCACCAAGACCGACGGCCCGGGCGGCGGGGAAGTTTGCCGCCGTTTCTGGGGTGGGCGAGCTATCGATCCTGCGCACTTTGCGGTGAAGGGGTGCGGCGGATCCTTGTTTTCCCGGTTCCGCCGGTCGCGCGCCGTGGCTGCGCGA
>CALCPC010000561.1 GCA_937900975.1 uncultured Paracoccaceae bacterium | reverse complement strand
CCCGACCCATGGCACCCTCACCCCGCGTTTTCCGCCTTTTGTTGATCTCTGATTCGACTGGAGAGACTGTCTCGACCGCCGTTTCCGCGGTTCTCAGCCAGTACCGGGGCCGAAGCGTTTCGACATCGATCTATCCATTCCGCCGCGCCCCAGAGGATGTCCTTGCCTTGCCGCGCCAGATTTGGGCAGAGGCGGATTTGATCGTCTTCACCTTGGTGCGCCACGACACCCGCCAGGCGTTAGAGCGGTTGGCGGGTCCGGTGCCGGTTGTGCCGCTTCTCGATTCTTTGGAGACGGCTTTGGTTGCGTTGTTTGGCGATGCGCCGCGCCCCGAGCCGGGGCGGCAGCACCAGCTTGGACCCGATTATCAAAACCGCATCGGCGCGATAGAGTTTGCGATGTTGCACGATGACGGTCTCGGTCTGGACGATTTGGCTGAGGCGGATGTGATCCTAACAGGCGTCAGCCGGACGTCGAAAACGCCAACCTGTATTTACCTGGCCTATCAGGGATTGCGCGCGGCAAACGTGCCTTTGGTGCCGGATTGCCCGGAACCCGAGGCGTTGGAGCGTGCGTTGGCGGCCGGGACGCCGGGGGTCGGGCTGACGGTTTCGGCCGAACGGTTGTCAGAGGTGCGTCGGGCGCGGTCGGACCGTTTGGGACAGACCGGGACGGCCTATGTCGATTTGGCTGCAATCGATCAGGAGCTGATGGCAGCACAGCTTTTCTTTGAGCGGCACGGCCTGCCGGTGATCGATGTGACCCGGCGATCGATCGAAGAAACTGCGGCGTCCATCCGCGCCTTGCTGCAGAGGGCGGGATAGGATGCTGGTCCTTGCTTCATCCTCCACCATCCGGGCCGCGCTTTTGGAGCGGGCGGGGGTCCCCCTGACGGTCGATCCAGCGCGGGTCGATGAGGCCGCGGTAAAGGCCGCGCTGCTGGCGGAGGCGGCGCCGGCGCGCGACATAGCGGATGCGCTGGCCGCCTTGAAGGCGCAGAAAGTCTCGGGCCGGCACCCTGGCGCCTTGGTTTTGGGGGCCGATCAAGTGCTGGTGGCCGATGGCCGGCTTTTCGACAAACCCCAGGATCAGGACGACGCGCGAGACCAGTTGCAAGCCTTGCGGGGCCGGCGGCATCAGCTTTTGTCGGCGGCAGTGATCGCATGCGACGGGGCGCCGGTTTGGCGCCATGTCGGCACGGCGGATATGGAAATGCGGGATTTCAGCGATGCCTTTCTAGAGGACTACATTTTGCGGCATGGGGATGGCCTAACGGCAACAGTTGGATGTTATAAGCTGGAGGAAGACGGGCCGCAGCTTTTCAGCCGGATTGCAGGGGACTATTTCTCAATCCTGGGACTGCCGCTTTTGCAGGTGCTCTCCTTTCTCAGAACGAGAGGGTTGTTGGGGGAATGACGGAAGCCTCTCCGCCGCTCGCCGGGGTTATCGGGTGGCCGATTGCGCACAGCCTATCGCCGGTTTTGCATGGCCATTGGCTGCAGCGATATGGGATTGCTGGCCACTATGTGCCCATCGGTCTGAAACCGCAGGCGTTTGAAGAGGGCGTGCGCGCGTTGCCAAATCTGGGGTTTCGCGGTGTCAATGTGACGTTGCCGTTTAAGGAACAGGCGCTGTCGATGGCCGAGACGGTCAGCGACCGGGCATCGCTGATCGGCGCGGCGAACACACTGGTGTTTCGGGAGAATGGCAGCATCTTGGCCGATAACACGGATGGGTACGGCTTTATCGAAAGCATCCGAGCGACGGCGCCGGACTGGGATGCGCGCGGCGCGCCGGCCCTGGTTTTGGGCGCCGGCGGGGCGTCGCGCGCGATTGTGTCGGCGCTGCTGGCGCAGGGGGCGCCGGAGGTGCGGATCGCCAACCGGACGCGGCAGCGGGCGGAGATATTGTCCGATCAGTTCGGTGCCCGGATCACGGTGATCGATTGGAACAGGGCCAGCGAAGCGGCGGAGGGGATCGGTATCGTGGTCAACACCACCGCGCTCGGGATGACGGGCAAGGCCGATCTGGTCTTCGCGCTCGATGCCGCGCCGGTGACGGCGCTGGTGTCCGACATCGTTTACCGGCCGTTGGAAACGGGGCTTTTGCGGGCAGCACGGCTGCGCGGGCATCCGACCGTCGATGGGCTTGGCATGCTGCTTCA
>CALCPC010000560.1 GCA_937900975.1 uncultured Paracoccaceae bacterium | reverse complement strand
ATGGGATGCTTGCACCCGATACGTTCACTGAACGGTTCCGCCCTCGGCCTCTGTCTTGCCCTGGTCCTTCTGGGGCAAGGCGTCTTGGACCAGGTCGATGCGCTTCCAACTCGGATAGGGTTGGTTGCCGTCTTGGTCGGGGACGTATGGGCTGTCGCTGATCCGCTTGTGCTTGTGGATGTACCGCGCGCAATTTAGGAAGCACGAGGTCACATCGACCCGGACAATCATGTTCGCGCCTGGATAAGCGTCCATTTCAGGGTCTTCGTTCGACACGCTGGCATTGCCCTGGACCCTGATCCGATTGGGCGTTTCCATGTCGATAAACAGCATCCCAACCTTGCCGGACGCCACAATGTTGCCCATCGACTTGAACATCCCGTTGCCGTCCTAGCTGGGAAACACCACGGGCTTGGGGTCCAGAACTTTGACAAAGCCTTGTGCGCCCCCTTTATAGCTGACCGTCGGTTCCCCCTCGGCACTGACCGTTGACAAGAAAAAGAAATCCTGCTCTCGATAAAGGGGATGTTGTGTTCTTCGATCTCATCGCGCACGATTGCGGCAAAGACCACATCGGCCAGTTTCCGACTGTCGTTTCCGGCCTGAAGGGCGCGTTGTTCTTCGGTGTAAAACGTATCAGGCGTGAACATTTTTGGGATCTCCCGTATCGCTTGAAGCTTTCGGCCAACGGTCACTCGGCCGCGCGCGCGTCCTCTTGCTCGTCGGTTGGAAACCGCGCCTCGTCGGTGTCAAAGGCCATCACCGGCGGGCTCGGTTTTTTGTTGAACATCAGGCGGAACACATCGGGGCGCGCGTAGTGGCCGCAGGGGTCGGCGGCGGCCTTGCCAATCGCGATCATGTTCAGATCGATCTCGGCAATCACCAGGCCTTCTTCGTCCGGGGCCAGATTGGTGCCCAAAGGCGCGCCATCGGGCCCAAAAATCCGCGCATACCCGCCGCCCTTTTTCAGCATCGCCCGTTTTGCATCCGTTGTGCACATCAACGCAACCATCTCGTCCGAGACCGTGGCACAGGCCGCCAAGACAAAGCACTGCCCCTCGACAGCATAAACCTGACTGGCCGATGTATTGACCTCTGCGCCGAGGGCATAGGCACCCCCCTCATACAATGAAAAACTGGGCCAGGCGGCGCAGTGGATTTGCTCATTCTGCGAATACATCGCATATTTGTTCAAAGGCTGGATGTGCTCCCAACAACAAAGCGCCCCGACGCGGCCCTGCGGCGTGTCGTGCACCACCATGTCGCTGCCGTCCCCTTCGCCATAAACTGTCCGCTCGATATGCGTGGGTTTCAACTTGCGCCGGCGGGACAGAACCTCCCCCTCGGCGCTATAGTGCCACTGACCCATGTTAAGCGTGCCGTTGCTGTTACACGAAAGCCCCATGACAACCTGGAGATTGTTGTCTTTTGCAGCCTTCGCCAGCCGTTTGTCTTGAGAAGACCCCTCGACAATAGAATTTGCGCTGTACTGCGGGACAAAGGGCATGTTCATCGCCGGGGCGTCAAGCCAGATGTAGAACGGATAACCCGGCAAATACGTTTCCGGAAACGCGATGATCTTCACATCCTGAGCGGCAGCCGCCTCGATCAGGCCGATGGCCTTATCGACACTGGCGTCCAGATCAAGAAACACGGGCGAGGCTTGCACAGCGGCGGCTTTAAACGGTCCGGACATCGTCTTCTCCTGAAAGTGGCTTCTCGACCTTCGAGGGTGAAGGCTGGCAGAACACCGGCCCGCTTGCTTTGCAGTTTGGGCGGATTATCGTAGCTTTTTGGGCAGGCCATTTGGCCAGGGCGACAAAGCCGGTGGGAAAATGACCTGCAATCCGCGTCGGGGGGCGCGATATGACCGTTGTTTTGACGACCGACACAATCGCAAAACGCGACCGACTGGACTATTGGCGCGACGCGGTGTGCGCCTCTTACGTGCCGCTCGAATGCCTGTCGGACACGCCCGACGACTTTGCCGGGACAATCCAACTTCACCGCTTGTCAAAAATATCGGCGTCCTTTGTCGGCGGGTCCCAACAAACGGTGCGCCGAAGACGGCGCGATATCGCCCGCGCGACAGACGCCAGCTTCCTGATCAGCCTTCAGATCGAAAAAACCGGACGGATCGAGCAATCGGATCGAAGCGCGGTCTTGGCGGCGGGCGACTTTGGGCTTTACAGCAGTATCGACCGCTATGCTTTGACCCTGCCCGACGGCTTTCGCCAGTTGGTGCTCCAAGTCCCAAGGGACGAGATGTTGCGCCGGCTGCCGAACGCTGACCTTCTTACTGGGATCCAGGTGTCGGGGGCAAGCGAGGTCGGCGGTCTTGTCACCGACGGCATCCGGCGGCTTGTGCGCGCGCTCGACACCGCGAACCCGGTGATGCTGCACTGTATGCAGGATGCGATTGTCGATTTGGTGGCGACCGGCCTTGCCTCGGTTTCGGGCAGTGCGGTGGAGCTGAGCGATCCCGAGCGGCAGATCTTGATCCGGGCGCGGGCGTTTCTGCATGCCAATCTGGCGGACCCAGATCTTGACCGGACGATGCTGGCGGGGGCGATGGGCCTGTCCGTCCGGCGCCTGGGTGAGATTTTCCAGCGCGACGGCCACTCCATCGCCGCGACGATCCGCGAGATGCGGCTTCGTCAGATCGCCGCCGACCTGCGCGACCCCCGGTTTGCGCGCCAGTCGGTGAGTGAAATTGCCCTTAAATGGGGTGCGAACAACCTGCCAAGCTTTTCACGGATGTTCCAAAGACAGTTCGACATTCCACCCACCGCCTACCGCGCCCACGGCCACCCGCATCAGCCGCTGCGGTCGCCGTGAACCGCTGCCTCCAACGCCGCAAGGCCGGGTTTCTCTAGCGCCGCAAGAAGACGCGCCACCGACGCCCGGCAGGCCGGGCCATGCCAACCGGTTGGAAAGGCCGCATCGGGCAAGGCCGCCGCACGCAACACAACCCGCCGCCAAGCGTGCACGATCAAAACCCGCAGGACCGCGATTTGCAGCGCCGTCAGGGCCTCGGGCGGGGCCAGGCGGGCCTCCAAAGCCTCAAACCGGCGCAGCAGCGCCTCTGCCAAAGCGATGGTCTTAGCATCGCACACCCGATCCCGAACCCAGTCGGGCAGGGGGGTTGTCGCGGCGACGGGGATGCAAAGCAGCGCCGGATCGCGCAGCGCGCGCGCCGATACGTAAAGCCCCGGGGCGATCGGGGTCACGGCATCGCCCGCCCCCTCGCCCGCGATGAACCAAAGCTCGGTTTCCAACGACGCCTCGGCATAGATCCGCGGACTTGCCAGCCGGGTCTGGGACAGGCCCCACGCGGTCAGCGCATAAGCGCTTTCACGGCCCGTCCGATGGCTTTCGATCCAATTGTCCTTGCGCAGCCGATGGAGCGCGACGCGATTGGCCTCGGGCTTGATCCCGATCTCCTCGGTTATCCGGGTCAAAAGTCGCCCGCTGATCCGCGCCCCGGGCGCCTGCGCCATCTCGCCAAATATGGTGACCAAAAGCGACCAGACACGCGGCGGCTGGTCGTCGGTCACAGCGCGCAGAAGAGCGGCAAAATCCCTGTCCATAGCCTTGTCTTACTGCGCTGGCCGCGCGACGCGAATGCTTTTCGCGGGAAACTGTCACGTGTCCGGCGCGGCCTGCGCATAGGCGTTCATGGTCAAAAGCTCATATTCCGCCACCAAGGCGCGGTCTTGATTTGTGACGGTCGCATGCCAGCGCACCTCGCCATAGGTGTCGGTGCGGGCCGTTTTTCGTTTTACGGTCAGGCGGACGGCAATGGTGTCCCCCGCTTCCACCGGCGTCATAAATCGGAGGGCGGCGAGCCCAGTGTTCGCCAAAACCGGGCCTTCGTTTGGCTCCACAAACAAGCCCGCGGCAAAGGATAGCACCAGATAGCCATGGGCAACCCGGCCTGGGAAAAACGGATTTCGGGCGGCGGCATCGGCGTCCATGTGGGCATAGAACGTGTCGCCCGTGAACGCGGCGAAGTGCTCGATATCCTCCAGCGTAACCTGTCGGGGGGCTGTGTGAAGCGTTTCACCGATCTCTAGGGTGTCGAAACTGCGGGTGAAAGGATGCGCCGGCGCCTTCTTTTCCGTGGCCCCGGGCACCCAAGTGCGGCCGATTGCCGTTAGGATGTCGGGGCTGCCCTGGATTGCGGTGCGCTGCATATAGTGCAGGGCCGCGCGCACGCCCCCCAGCTCCTCGCCGCCGCCGGCACGACCCGGACCGCCGTGAACCATATGGGGAAGCGGCGACCCATGGCCGGTGCTTTCGCCCATGCTGTCGCGGTTGTTGAAGTAAAGCCTGCCGTGAAAGGCGCCCGCGCCCAGCGCGATCTGGCGGGCAACATCCCCGTCATGGGTGATGACCGAGGCGACAAGGCTGCCGCCCCCCCGGTTGACCAGCGCAATCGCATGGTCGAGATCGCGGTAGCCCATGATCGTAGAGACCGGACCGAAGGCCTCCGTATCGTGGACACGGCGGGCGCTATCGGGATCCGCGCAATGATAAAGCATTGGCGGCAAAAACGCGCCCCGATTTGGATCGGCGCCGACCACGTCAAAGGCCCCGGGATCGCCATAGACACGCCGGGCCTCCTGGCCGATGGTCTCGGCCTTTTCCAGGACATCGCGTTTTTGCGCATTGGAGACCAGCGCGCCCATCCGCGTCGCCTTATCCCGCGGGTCGCCAATCGTGGTTTTGGAGAGCCGGTCGCTCAGCGCCTCTATGACCGCCGACACCGACGCCTCGGGCACGAAAATACGCCGGATCGCGGTGCATTTCTGCCCCGCCTTGGTCGTCATCTCCCGCTCTACCTCCTTGACGAACAGCGCGAACTCTGGCGTGCCGGGGCCCGCGTCGGGCCCAAGGATCGAGGCGTTCAGACTGTCCTGCTCAGCCACAAAGCGGATTGCGTTTTGCAAGATATGTGGGGCCGAGCGCAGCTTTAGCGCCGTCTCGGCAGAGCCGGTGAAACTGACCACATCTTGGCAGTCCAGCCGCGAGAGCATGTCGCCCAACCCGCCAGTGACCAGTTGCAACGCCCCCGCAGGCAGCAGCCCGCTGTCGAGCATCACCCGCACCGCCCGTTCGGCGATATAGGATGTGGCGGTTGCCGGTTTAACGATTGCGGGAACACCGGCCAGAAGCGTCGGCGCGAGCTTTTCCAACATCCCCCAAACAGGAAAGTTAAAGGCGTTGATATGCACTGCAACCCCTTGGAGCGGCGTGCAAATGTGCTGACCAAGAAATGTGCCGTTCCGCGACAGTTGCTCGACGCCGCCGTC
>CALCPC010000559.1 GCA_937900975.1 uncultured Paracoccaceae bacterium | reverse complement strand
GCTCTGGATACTCTAGCGTCACGGGGCGGCCGAGGATCAGGTAAAAGAGCAGCGACGGGACAAAGAAGATGGCCAAGGTCGGCCAAACCACCGGGATCATCTGCCCGGTGCTGTAGAGCAGGTTCCGCGCATAACGGCGGTAGACGAAAATACCGATGATCGACGCGACAAAGACAATGGCCAGGATCAAGGATCCGTCGCCCCAAACCGGGCGCGGGATATAGACGCCACGGTTGGTGAAGGCGAACATCCCAAACAGCATGTCGACATCCGGCGGGTCGCCGCGATAGGCGCGGGGCGATGGCAGCGACAACGTCATCACCGAGAAGATGATCAGGATCCAGATCAGCACGGGAACGTTGCGGAACGCTTCCACATAAACCGACATCAGCCGCGCGACCAGCCAATTGCCCGAAAGCCGCAGCACCCCGGCGACCACCCCGATCACCGTCGCCGTGATACAGCCGAGAAACGCCACGATCAGCGTGTTCAGCACACCGACCATAGAGGCGCGCATATGGCTGTCTTGGCTGTTGTAGGAAATCGGCCGCTGGTTGATATCGTAGCCCGCGGGGTTTTCCAGAAACTCGAACGAGATGTCCTGGCCCTGGTCGGCAAGGTTCACAGTCGCGTTGGAAATCAGCCAGCCAAAGAAGGCGACCGTCAACAGGATTGCGATGAATTGGATGGTCAGCGATCTATAGCGCGTGTCATAGATCAGCATGCTCAGACGGAATGATCGGTCCGTCTCTTCGGTCACGATAGACATACCGCACCCCTCTGTTGCAATCCTGAGGCCCCCTGCGGCGGTCCGGTTTGGCCGGCCCTGCCCGCGTGCAGGAAGGATTTATTGTTTATGAAAAAACAAGGGGCGCCGTTCTGGCGCCCCTTGCCGATGGATTTAGCGGAACGGCGGGGAGTAAATCAGCCCGCCCTGCGTCCACTGCGCGTTCAGGCCGCGCGCAAGGCCGATGGGGGTTTCTTCGCCGATATTCGCAGCGAAGATCTCGCCGTAGTTGCCGGAGACGGCGATCGCGCGTTTCGCCCACTCACCGTCAAGGCCGATCATCGCGCCAAGCTCACCCTCGGTGCCGAGGAGACGGTTGATCTCGGGGTTGTTGGTGCCAGCGCCCATCTGCTCAAGATTGGCGGAGGTAACGCCAAGCTCTTCTGCCGTGATCAGCGCATTCAGCGTCCAACGCACGATGTCGGACCACTGCTCATCCCCATGGCGGACCAGCGGGCCGAGCGGCTCTTTCGAGATGATCTCGGGCAGCAGCATATGCGCGTCCGCGTCTTCGAAGGTCGCGCGGGTCGCGGCGAGGCCAGAGGCATCCGTGGTGTAGACGTCGCAAGCGCCAGCCAGGTACTGCTGCTGTGCTTCGGCGTTGGTCTCAATCGGCACCGGCTCATAGGAAATGTTGTTCGCGCGGAAATAGTCGGCGAGGTTCAGCTCCGTCGTCGTGCCGGTCTGGATGCAAACCGTCGCACCGTCGAGTTCCTTGGCCGAGGTCACGCCGTAATCCTTGCGGATCATAAAGCCCTGACCGTCATAGTAGTTCACGCCAACGAAGGTGAATTTCAGATCGTTGTCGCGGCTGAAGGTCCAGGTGGTGTTCCGGGCCAGCATGTCGATCTCACCCGAGGCAAGCGCGGTGAAGCGGGTTTTGCCGGTGGTCGGCACATACTCCACCTTCTCGGGGTCCATCAGGACGGCGGCGGCGACGGCGCGGCAGACAGCGACGTCGAACCCTTCCCACTTACCATTGGCGTCCGGCGCGGCAAAGCCGACAAGACCGGTAGAAACGCCGCATTTCAGCACATCGTTGGCTTTCACATCTTCCAGCGTGGTCGCGCTGGCCGCGCCGGCCACAAGGGCCACAGCCGTCAGAGCGCCCGAAAAGAGGGTGTGTTTCATGGAATCCTTTTCCTGTTGCCATGCCCAGCATTGCCTGCCGGGCTTTGTCCATGCGTTGGTTCAGCGTCGTGCCGAACGTGCGCCGTAACAATGAGAATTGCGCCGAAAAGGTCAAGTGCGCATTGCGGAAACGGATGTTTGCCCAAGCGTCGATCAACAGCGCAAGGCATCGCCCGAAATTAGGGCAGCCATGCGTCAAATTTCGAAGACAAGACAGGTGGTAGAGCCTGTGGCGTAAAGCTTGCCATCCGCCGCCCCGATCACCTGTCCGGTGGCCACGCCAGTGCGCCGCCCGACGTGATCGACCGTGCCCTTGGCCAACAACGCCACCCCATCGCCGTGCAAGGGGCGCAGGATATTTATCTTGTATTCCAGCGTGGTATAGGCCTGCCCCGCCGGCAGCATGGTCTGCACCGCGCAGGCCATGCAACTGTCCAACACGGTGCCAAACCATCCACCATGCACCGTACCAAGCGGATTAAGCGTGTCGAACCCTGGCTGTCCGCGAAACGTGACAGAGCCTTTTTCCACCGCCTCAAGCCAATAGTTAAGGCTGCGCGCAATCGGGGGCATCGGGTATTCCCCGTCGAGCATACCCTTGATGAACGCAAACCCCGAGCTCGCGGCAAGCGCGTCCCGCGGTAAAAGCCCAGCGGCATCGTCGACAAATTTCATGCGATCTCTCTGGTCAGGCCTAGAAGTGTGTCCGCGCTCAGAAATGCCGCGCGCCGCGCGTTGGCTGCGGCCTCTGCCTCGGCGTCGAGGCCCCATTGCGCGGCCTGCCAATCCTCATCGATGCGGGAAAGGTCCCAGGCCTCTGCCGGCGCAAGCGCGCCCTCGGCCACCGCAAGACCCAAGATGAGAGAGCCGGACAAGGTTACAAGATCGTGGAACGCGGTCAGTTCGAAGGCCGATTGGCGCGCCACCCGCGCGCGCAGCGCCGCGAGACTTGCCCCGGGCTGCGCAATCGGCAGAACGCCCGTTGTCTGCAAAAGCGGGGCGCCAAGCGTGGCCGCACACCAGTGAAGCCACGGGTCCCACGCCGTCTTTTGCGCCGCCACCAAGCCCGCCGGCGCATCGGCGCGGTAGCACAGCAAATCCGTGGCCCCATAAGCCGCGACCAGATCGGCCACGGCGGTGAATTGCGGGACCACTTTGTCGAGCGCTGCGTTGGCAGCGCGGGTCAGGGGCATCGTTTCGGGCCGGATCTCTGCCTCGACACGCCGCCATTCCTCTGCGATGGCGCTTGCGAGCGCGCGGGTCGGCACCAAAAGCTCTGCCTTTTCGGGCGTTTTGATCCGCCGCCCGTCAAGTGCGACGGCAAAGCCCTGCGGGGTTGGCTCAACCGACACATCCGCCCAAAATCGTTTTTGCTGCCACTCCGCCACCGCTAGCCCCGAGCCTCGAAAGGGTCCGCTGGCGTATCCGCGGGATCCCAGCCCAGCGTTTCCCATGTTCGCGCCATATGGGAGGGGAGCGGGGCGGTCAAAGTCAACGCAGCCCCCGACACCGGATGCAGCACCGTCAGAGAGCGGGCATGAAGATGCAGCTTGCGGCTGATTTCGCCGCCAAGCTGGGCCCCCCAGCCATCGCCTTCGTTCGTCTGGCGGTTGGTGCCGTACTTGCCGTCGCCGACAATCGGGTGACCAAGCTCGGCCATGTGCACACGCAACTGGTGCGTCCGCCCGGTGCCGGGTCGAAGGGCAAACCAGGCGGCGCGGCGCGCGGCGGTGGCCAGGACCTGATAATCGGTCACGGCCCGGCGGGCGTCCGGGGCCTGGTCCATCGCATCGGGGTGCAGCGCCACCATCTTTTCGCCCGCGCCCTTCGGCCCATGGCCCGCCTGTTTGACCAGACCGGTGACCATGCGCCCCTCGGCCGGGCGGGGCACGCCGGCGACGGCGGCCCAATACGTCTTTTTGGTGTGCCGGGTCTGAAAACCGCGCGCAAGCGCCGCCGCAGCCCGACCCGTCCGCGCCATCACCAAAACACCGGAGGTGTCTTTGTCGAGCCGGTGGACAAGGCGCGGGGGCTGCTCCAACTCAAACCGCAGCGCGGCACTCAGCCCGTCGATATGACGGCTTTGGCCCGAGCCCCCCTGAACGGCCAATCCCGGCGGCTTGTTCAACGCCAAAATATCGGCATCGCGATAGATCACCGCCTCCTGCAGCAGCCGCGCATCCGGGCCATCCGGCACTGTGCGCGGTGTGGGCGGCGGCGGCGCACCGTCGGGCAGGGGCGGCAGACGCAGCACCTGCCCCTCGGCCAGCCGTGTCGAGGCCTTCACGCGCCCGCCATCGAGACGGATCTCGCCCTTGCGGCACATCTTTTCGATCCGGCCTTGGCCAACATGCGGGTATCGCTTGCGCAGCCAACGATCGAGACGCTGTTCAAAAGCATCGGCGCCCAGCTGGATGGTTTGCACCCCGCTCATCGCCCAAAGCCGCCGCATCGTTCACGCTTTGCCATGACGGTGGGGTGTCACCGCTTCCCCGAAAGGTCAAGCGCTGCTGGCAACGTCCCGCTCGCCCGGACCGTCGAAATGCGCCTCTTCCACCGAAGCACGGGCCGCCGCCCTGGCCATCACCGTGCGGGCGCCGAGGAACCGTTCGAACCCGAGACATGTCCAATCCTCGAACCGACGCTCTGCGCGGAGCGCATAGCGCGTGACCCGGACGGCGGTGTGCCGCGGGTCGGCCAGGATCCGGTCCATCGTCCTGGCGACCTGGTCGGGCTCACCCTCCAAAACCTGACGAAACGTGCCCTTGTCGAACACAAGGCACCCGGTCAACCCCGCCGCCGCGTTGTTTCGCCAAGTTTGCTGGACCAGTTTGACAAAGGCCCGATCCGACGTCCCGGCGGCGGCGATCGAGCGATAGACGACGAAAGAGACAAGGGGACGCGACACGGAAACTCCTGTAAATCCACGCAACTGCAGCACAACCTTTACGTGCAAATTGTTCGGACAATTTCAATAAAATTCTCTTAACCGCTGAGCGCCCAGCCGTCCGCTATCCGCCCCTTTGCCCGGCCGCACCAGGGGCCCAAACCCTTCTTAAAATATTGAATTTATGTAATTTTCTTCGCAGCCAGCCCTGCCAACACCGCAATGCGCAAATTGACGCATGCCCATGGCCCCTGCCGCGCCCCCACGGCACCGCAAAACAACCCTTGTTAGAAAACACTGACGAATCAAGGCTTTGTTGCGTGCCAAACCGCCCCTTGCCGGCGCATTGGCACGCCAAGCGCTTTAAGAACCGGCGCGAAACTTTGCGAAATAGGCGGCGCGGCGCTTTAGGTCACGCTCAAACCCGCGCTCCACCGGCTCATAAAAGGTCTCGGGCGGCATCTCGGGCGGAAAATAGGCCTGGCCAGACACACCGACCTCCGCATCGAGGT
>CALCPC010000558.1 GCA_937900975.1 uncultured Paracoccaceae bacterium | reverse complement strand
CCCCCACCGCGAAAACGCAGGGACAGGACGTGGCATAGGCGGCATCGACGCCGCTTTCGGCCCCGGTTTTGACATAGCCTTTGGCATCAAGCGCGACCAAATCGGCCAGCCAGCCGGTGTTGGGCGCCGCACCGACCATGATGAAAACGCCCCGCGTGGGCAGGCGCCGGTCACGGCCTGTGGTCTGTGTCGAGACGGTGATGGCGTCGAGATGCGCGTCCCCGTGCAGCGCCGTCAATTCGGTGCAGGTGTGGATGGTGATGTTGGGATCGGCGTTCAGCCGCGCACTGAGATAGTCGGACATGGAGGCGGCCAGCGATGGGCCGCGCACCAGAAGATGGACATGCCCGGCCGTGCGGGAAAGAAACATCGCCGCCTGGCCGGCGGAATTGCCGCCGCCGATGACCACGACCTCTGTGTTGCGGCAGTACCGCGCCTCGACATCCGTCGCGGCATAATAGACGCCCGCACCCTCTAACCCCTTCAACCGGTCAAGCGGCAGGCGCCGGTATTGGACCCCGGTGGCGACAACGACGCTGCGCGCGCAAACTGCGCTGCCATCGTCAAGCGTGGTGCAAAATGTACCGTCCGCGCGGCGAGAGAGCGCGACGGCGCGGCGTGGCACGGTGAAGCGGGTGCCGAATTTCAGCGCTTGCACCTCGCCCCGCCAGCAAAGATCGGCGCCCGAGATGCCGGTGGGAAAGCCCATGTAATTCTCAATCCGGCTCGACGTGCCGGCTTGTCCGCCGATGGTCAGATCCTCGATCACCAGGGCCGACATCCCCTCGGCCCCCGCATAGACCGCGGCGGCGATGCCCGCAGGCCCGCCGCCCACGATCAGCACATCCACGACCTCGCCCTGGTCAAGCCCCATGTCGAGCCCGAGAAGGGCCGCGATTTTGGCCGGTGTCGGCGCCGCGACCGGCGGCTGGCCGAAGATCACGGCGGGCTCGGTGGCGGAAAGACCGCAGGGCGCGGCCTCTGCCTCGGCTTCTGGACAGCCAAGCGGCAGCGCGCGCACCGGGATCCGGTTGCGCCCCGCAAAGGCCGCGATCCGGCGCAGCGCCGGCGTCTCATCTGCGCCGATCAGGGTCAGCGGCGCTTTGTTTGACTCAAGCAAGCGCCGGCGGCGGGCGGCGAAGACGGTGACAACGATGTCACTCATCTCGGGCATTTCGCTCATCAACCGCAGCATGGCGGCGCGCGGCACCTCCAAGATCCGGCTCTCGACCAGGGTGCGGGCGCCCAGCATCGTGCGACCGCCGTTGAGAAAGCTAATCTCGCCGAAAAACTGCCCAGCCTGCAGCGTCGCCTCGCCGTAGCGCTCGCCCGTGACGGGGTCGAGCGCCTCGACCTCACCTTCCAGCAGATAGCAAAAATGCGTGTTCGGATCGCCAAGCCGGGCAAGATCGGTGCCCGGTGGATAGGTCTTCTCATCGCCCACCGCCCGCATCGCCGCGACATGGGGTGCGGTCAGCGGCGTCCGCGTCATCGTGGCCAGATCTGGCGCCAGTGTGTCCATCGCGTTGTGGTCCCCCTGCACGCGGCCGCACATGCAGTGTGCGTCGCCGCGCCCCTGCCGCATTTGAGTGTCTTTTCAACACATACATGGCGGGCTAAAGAGTTTACACTCCGTCTTAAACCGTTTCTTGAATAAGCAAGCCTGCCGCGACCGGAGACTGCCTGAATGATCCCAGCCCTGCCCACCGACATGTTCCGGAAGGGCGAGGTGTTGAACAACACCTATGAAATCCTGGGTGTGCTGGGGCGCGGCGGCACGGGGGAAGTTTATAAGGCCCGCAACGCTTTTTCGTGCAGGATCATGGCGATCAAGGCCCTATCGGCGGAGTTTTCCGAAAACCAGGACGCGCTGTCCCTGATGCGGCGAGAGGAGGAGATGCGGATGATCGCGCATGACGCGATCGTGCGCTATTCTGACAGCTCTCGCACGGCAGAGGGTCACGTCTATCTGGTGATGGACTTTGTCGATGGCCCGCTTTTGAGCGATTTGATGGAGGCGGGCGGCGTTTCGGCCGAAGATCTCTTGGTGATTGCTGAAAAAGTGTGCGGTGGACTGACCGCCGCGCATGGAAAAGGCATCGTCCACCGGGATCTGTCGCCCGACAATATTATTCTGCGCGGACGGCGCCCCACCGATCCGGTGATCATCGATTTCGGCATCGCCAAGGATACGGCGGCGGGGGCGCGCACGATTGTCGGCAATGAGTTTGCGGGCAAATACGAATATGCAGCGCCCGAGCAGTTGCACGGGCAGGCGACCACGGCCTCGGATCTTTACGGGCTTGGCACCACGCTTCTTGCGGCCTTTCGCGGCGAAGTGCCGCGGATCGGCACCACGCCCGGCGAGATCGTCGATTACAAGATGCGCCCGCTCGACACCGCGGGTGTGCCAGAGCCGCTGAAGCGCCTGATCGACTGGCTTTGCGCGCCCGAGGCCGAGAACCGGCCGCCCAACGCCGCTGCCGTGGTCGATTTCCTGCACGAGGCGCGCAAACCGCCGGTGCCCTGGTGGCAGCGGATGTTCCGGCGCGTGGCGCTGGTTCTGGGGGGGCTTTTGCTGCTGGGCGCCTTGGCCGGTGCGCTTTGGCTCAGCGGTTTGGGAGCGCGCTTCGGCAGCGATGGCGCGGGGCCGATGCCGAAACCCTTCGTTTTGTCGGCTGGCAAGACCGCCGAGGGCGCGGCCCGGCTGGCGGGCTATGCCCCGGATGAGGCGACGGCAGAGGCGTTGCGCGAAAGTTTTCGTCTGTCCACCGGGACAGCCGCGGCGCGAGAGGCGCTGACCGTCGCGCGCGGCGTCCCGCATCCGCGGTGGGCTGAAGCCGTGCGTCTGATGTTGGGGGCGATGGCGTTAGAGGAATGGTCGCTGGAGGTTGCCGATCAAGCCGCGCTGATCGACGGCATAGCGGCCGATATCGCGACCCGCGGGCGGGTTCTCGCGGCGTTGGAGGCTGTCCCGCGTGAGGTCATGGACCTGACCGTGCGCATCGCCGCGGGGCCCCGGTTCTTGGACCCTGAAAGCGTCGAGGCTGTGGCCGACAAGCACGCCGATTGCGGCCCGATCCGCTATGCCGCAAGCGATGCGCCGCCCTTGCCCCTGGCCGAACCCGTGATCCTTCGGGGGGCGGTTGCGGGCACGCCGACGCGGATTGCCCTTGGCGATGCCTTGCGGCCCCTGATCGGCGACCGGCCGCTGCGGTTGGAGCTGATCGAACTGTCGCCGCCGATTTGCCGGATCCGGGCTGCGCTGCCGGCTGAGCGGGTGGGCGATATCGCCATCGCTGTCCGCCATGGCGACACGGGCGAAGACAACCCGTCGGGGATCTTCCGGCGCGGCGACGAACCGGTGATCGATGTGGTGATCCCGGATGCGGCGGCGGCGGGGTTTCTTTGGGTGTTTTTTGTCAACCCCGACGACACGGTCTTCAACGTCCTGCCCCATGCGGATCGGCCCGAGCATGCGGTGCAAAGCCTGGGCCAGGTGCAGGACGGTCAACGCCGGATCCGTCTGACGCATAGTCGCGCCGAGGTGATCCAGGCGGCGGAGG
>CALCPC010000557.1 GCA_937900975.1 uncultured Paracoccaceae bacterium | reverse complement strand
GCCAAGCGGTAGGCCCGCCGGTTGACAAATGGCGCGGCGCCGCGCGTCCGCAACGCCAACGCCTGATCGGCCGGACATGCAGACTGGACCCCCTCGTCCCCTCCCATGCGGCTGGATTGGTCGCGGCGTATGCGCACGACACGACCGGTGCCAACGCGACCTATCTGGCCTTCGGCCCGTTTAGCGATGCGCCCGCGCTGGAAGCCTTTATTTTAGAGGGACTTCGTGGGCCCGACCGTTTCTTTGCGATCACGAAAACAGACGAACCGGACCCGGTTGGTTTTGGCAGCTATATGCGTATCCAGCCGCAGGATGGCAGTATCGAGATCGGCAATCTTTACTTCGCCCCGGCACTTCAACGCACCACAGCCGCGACCGAGGCGATCTACCTCCTGATCGCACATGCCTTCGACGCGCTGGGGTATCGGCGGGTGGAATGGAAATGCAACGCGCTCAATGCGCCGTCCAAGACGGCCGCATTGCGGTTCGGCTTTACCTTTGAGGGCGTTTTTCGCCAAGCCACCGTCTCGCGCGGGCGCAGTCGCGACACGGCGTGGTACTCTATCACAGATGGAGAATGGCCAGGGCTGGCGACGCGGTTCCGCGCATGGCTGTCGCCGAAAAACTTCGACCCGAAGGGCGCGCTGATCCGGCGTCTTGACGATATCTGACACAGTCGAGGAAAACCGCGCTGGCGGGGATTCCAAAGCGATTCGCCATCTGCAATGATTCGCGCCACTGGGCAACCAATCGGGCAGATATGAATACCGAGCAACGCTTTTCGGGTCTCGCAATGGCGGTCTTTTCACTGACCGTCATCGGCCTGGTCAGCTATTTCACCTATGCCGCCGTGCAGGGTGACTATGGCATCTTTCGGCGTATGCAGCTGGAAGCGGAGGAAGCGTTCCTGCGCCGCGAGTTGGCCGAGCTTCAATCGGAACGCGCCGTCATCGAAAACCGCACCCGCCGCCTGTCGACCGAATACCTCGATCTCGACCTTCTGGATGAACAGGCAAGAAAGGTCCTCGGCATGGCGCGCGGCGACGAAATCGTCATCGACTAAACTGGTCTTGCGCCGACCGGGGACGCGTGGGCGCCAGAACGCTCTCACGCGGGCGTTTTAGACCCAGAGCGGGGCCTTTCAGTCCGACAGTTGACAGGGCTTGCGCTAAATCGTGCCGATTTGGCCGGCCAGCAACTGATCCATCGATTTCGACGGCTCGCTGCACCCGGCTTCGCCGACAATTTTCGCCGGCACCCCCGCCACAGTCTTGCAAGGCGGGACCTCGTGCAGCACCACAGAGCCTGAGGCGATGCGTGAGCAATTTCCAATCCGGATGTTCCCCAAGATTTTGGCACCGGCGCCGATCAACACGCCGTCCCCCACCTTCGGGTGCCGGTCGTCATGCTCTTTTCCCGTGCCACCAAGCGTCACCGAATGCAGCATCGAGACATTGTCGCCCACAACCGCCGTCTCGCCGATGACAATCGAATGCGCGTGATCGATCATCAGGCCGCGGCCAATGCGGGCCCCGGGATGCACGTCTACGCCAAACAGCTCCGACGTGCGCATTTGCACGAAATAAGCCATGTCGCGACGCCCCTTTTCCCAAAGGTAACGCGCCAAGCGGTGGGCCTGGATCGCCTGAAAGCCCTTGAAAAACAAAAGCGGCTGGATCAGGCGATTGCAGGCTGGATCGCGCTCAAAAACCGCCATCATATCGGCCCGGGCGGCCTCCACCAAACCGGGCTGATCGATATAGGCGTGATCCAGAATTTCCCGCAAGATCAACTGCGACATCTCATCGGAGGCCAGTTTCTGCGCAATCCGAAAGCTCAGAACATTGTCCAGCGTCTTGTGATAGAGAATGCTGGCGTGGACCATGGCGGCCATTAAAGGCTCAGTCCGCGTGACCTCCTCGGCCTCAAGCCGGATCCTCGACCACAAGGGATCCACCGTCTTCAGCGTAGGGTGCGTCGTCGCCATGGGAGCCTCCTATCAGGTCGCCTCCCCACCACATCGGAGATCTTGGCGGCGAAATCACCCCCGCCGCTAAATCGCGTCGGGCACACGAAGCTCAACCAGGTGAAGCGCAAGCCGCACCGCCCCCCCGGTGAAACTTCCCCCCTCCCCTGTCAAAACGACATCCGTCGCCCCGTAATACGTAACCGGTGCGCTCGACAGGCCCTGAACAAAGCTGTCCTTCGCCGTTCCCAGCCCTGCGCCATAGCGGTTGTCAGAGCCTGGAACACCGATCCGCCAAGTGCTTGCGCTGCCTGTGATTTCGCTCGTCACGCGACCGGTCAGCCCCACCACCTGCGCGTGGGATGGAATGGCGCCAACCGCCGTCGATGACGCGCCAACCGCAACCGTGTGATCGATCTCGACGATCCGCGACAGCGTTGCCGCGCCACCCGCACTGACCGCAAGCCCGCCGGCGATCCAGGTGGTCCCGCTGAACAAATACCACTCCGACGCGCTTTCATTCCAAAGCCGCCAGCCAACCCTCGGCGCAAGAAAGACCCATGCGCCGTTGACCGACACGGCCACATGGCCGTCCTGCCCGGTCCACGCATCGGCGGCGCCATCCGGGACAAGATAGGCCTCTCCCTCCTCCGGCGCCGCGGGCGGCGTCAACAGCGCGGCCGACACAACCCGCATCTGCGTCACAGCATCAAGCCGCGCCAGCGCATCGTTCACGGTGACATGCTTTTGTGCCTGCGCCGAGGCGAGAAGCGGCAGTTCAAATTGGCGGGTGCTAGCCATTGAGATCGATCCTTGCAAAATGTCCGGGTCCGAAACGTTCAGAGATTTGTGCAACCGCCACGGTCAGCGTCGGCGGCGACCCGTCTGCCGCCTGCTCTGAGGCCGTGTAGAGTGCGGCGGGGGTGGTGACCTCACGCTCCCGCAAAACCACGTCGCCCAACAGGAATTGAAGGAGGTAGGCCTCCCGCGTTTCCCCCAAGGGCACGTCGCCGGCGCCCCAAACATCGCCGTCAATCCGCGTGCGCCGCACCCAGCGCAGCGCCACGTCACCGCCAAGCGCGCCCTCCGCCGCCAAGTGCGCAGGCGCGTAAGGGCGCAAGCCAACGCCCGCAAAGGCCTCTACATGATGGCGATACGTGGCGTCGTCATAGGGTTTGCTCGCCGGTCCGACGCGGTAGTGACGGGTCAGCCCACGCGCCGACAAGGCCAGCGCCGGCTGCATCGCGTTGCCGTCAAGCATGGTAAAGTCCGTGCCAACCGGCCAGGCATCGGGGATGACTGCATCGGTCCCCGCCTGACCGCGCAACAGGCCCGACAGCCGATAGGTCAATGGCGCGATCAATTCAGCCGTTTCGAATTGAATGACCTCCCAATCCCCTGCCCCGCCAAAGCGCAGCGCCGCCGCGTTCGCACCGTTCAAAACGTCGGCCTGCGTGCGGCTTGCCAGACTACCGCTGGAAATCACCACCGTCGCCGTCCCGCCCGACCACTGATCGGGCCGTGCACGGGGCAGCGGCGCGCCAAGCGCGCCCATAACGCTGCGCCCAGCGATCTCACCTTGGTAGGCATATCCAAAATCGTCCGAGGCCGTGAAAACCGCGACGGGCCCCGGCCAGGGGCTCGCCGTTGCGGCGATGTGGGGGCTGTGCTCGATCTCACTTCCGTTAAGCAGCGGCAGGTCCATGAACTCAACATGCAGCCGGGACGGTGTTGCGGTCTGTTGCGGCGACACCAGGTCCGGGCTTCGGGCGCGGGGCACGTAGACATCGCGCGCAATCCGCGTGGCGTCCATCCGCCGCGCGAACCCCTCCTCAATCCGGTCGATCCGAAACAGCATCTCGCGCTGCCCGCGCTGGACCCGAACGACATCGCCCAATTCCACAGCCTGCGCCGAGCGTGGCAGACTAAAGCGCGCCTGATCGCGCGCGATGCGCGTCTCGGCCAACCACCGCTCTGTAATGCGCGCGGCTTCGCCGTCCTCCATCGCAATCGGCATATCCGTCAGCGCCGTAGCGACACCCCCAGCCCCAGGATAGCGCACTTCGGCCGAGCCCGCGCTGTAGTCGCGAAGATGCGAGACATAGCTGGCGCGCACCCAATCGGGCGCCTCTAACGTCAGAAGGCGCGGCAGAGGCGCCCGATTGGGTGCG
>CALCPC010000556.1 GCA_937900975.1 uncultured Paracoccaceae bacterium | reverse complement strand
TATAATAAATAAAAATTAAAAAACTCCTTGGTATTTTATTGAGGGCGGTGGCTTAGCCACCGCGCGTCCGCCGGTTTAAACCCGCGTCAAAAAAGGCGGATGGCCGCCTTGGCGCATATCATTGGCCCGTCCACCCATGCGGCGCCAAGCGCTTTGCTGGACGCCTGGCATGGGACCGGGCTTGGCCCAAAACCGCAGCCCGTGCCCGACCGGAGCGGCGCCAAATCCACGCGCCGCCAATGCATCCGGGCGGTTCAGCCGAAAGTGCCGCCGGACCTTTCGCGTGGGGTGACATCCCCTGAGAGATCGAGCATCCCATACCGTTCCGAAATCCTTGATTTTAGACAGCGCTCAGTGGCTTAGATTTTTAACGAACCGCCATGAGCGGCGGAAGACGGGCGGGGCGCTAAAGAACGACCGACGCCCCCCTGTTGAAGCGCACTCTCCTTCTGCGGTCCTGGCTCATTCCGTTCGAACCGGTACAGCGCGCGGTCGAAAATGTGTTGCTGGGCCATGTGTTTCTGGCCCGTATGTTGCTGGCCCATTTGTTTCGGGGCTTGCAACAGCGATTCGGGTTCGGGAGCGCGGTCCGCCGGATCGTCCCCCGCGGGCAGAGACACGCTTTGCCGCCGGCAGCGCGCGGCCTACCCGTTTCCGCCTGCGGTGAAAAGACCGGCTTCGCGCGCTGCGTGGCGGAGCGCGCCTGCCTTGGCTTCCGTTTCGGCGAACTCGGCCTCGGGGTCGCTGTCGTAGACCACGCCGCCGCCGGCCTGGATGTAAAGCGTCTCGTCTTTCACGACGCCGGTGCGCAGGGCGATACAGATGTCCATCTCCCCCCCGGCAGAGAAATATCCGACGCCGCCGCCGAAGACGCCGCGCTTTTCGCCCTCAAGCTCATCGATGATCTCCATCGCCCGCACCTTTGGGGCGCCCGACACCGTGCCCGCGGGCAGGCCGGCCAGCAACGCGGACAGCGCGTCGTGGCCCTCGGCAAGCTCCCCCTCGACATTCGAGACGATGTGCATCACGTGGCTGTAGCGTTCGATGATAAAACGCTCAGTCGGGGTGACGGTGCCGATCTTGGCCACGCGCCCGACATCGTTGCGGCCGAGATCCAGCAACATCAAATGCTCAGCCAATTCTTTCTCATCGGCCAAAAGGTCCCGCTCAAGCGCTTGGTCTTCGCCCGGCGTTGCCCCGCGCGGGCGGGTTCCGGCGATGGGGCGGATGGTGACGCGCCCGTCTTTGACGCGGACAAGGATCTCTGGGCTTGCCCCGACCACCTGGAAACCGCCGAAGTTGAAAAAGAACATGTAGGGGGAGGGGTTGGTCCGCCGGAGCGCGCGGTAGAGCGCAAAGGGCGGTTGCTGGAAGGGTTGCGACCAGCGCTGCGAGGGCACGACCTGAAAGATGTCGCCGGCGCGGATATAGTCTTTCGCGGTTTCGACCATCTCCAAATAGCGCGCGCGGGGGGTGGTCGATTGCGGTGCCGGCGGTGGGCCGGTTTCGGGCGCGGGCGGCGTTTGCGCGGGCAGGCGGTCAAGGTCGCGGACGGCGTCCATCACCCGCTCGGCCGCTTGGGCATAGGCCGCGCGGGCCGAAAGACCGGCGCGCGCCCAGGCGGGGCTGACGATCAGGACTTCGCCCTTCACCCCATCGATCACCGCAACGACCGATGGGCGGATCATCAGCGCGTCGGGCAGACCCAGTGGATCGGGGTTGACGTCGGGCAGATGCTCCACCAGCCGGATCATGTCGTAGCCGAGATATCCGAAAAGCCCCGCCGCCATCGGCGGCAGCGCGTCGGGCAGCGCGATCCGGCTTTCGTCGAGCACGGCCCGAAGCGAGGTCAGCGGATCCACGCTTTCGCTGGTGAAGGCCGCGGCGTCATAGCGCGCCTGCCGGTTCAGCGCGGCCACCGTGCCCCGACAGCGCCAAATCAAGTCCGGTTTCAGCCCGAAGATCGAATAGCGGCCACGGGTCTCGCCGCCGGTGACCGATTCGAGGCTAAAGCTGACGGTCCGGGCGCCGGCAAGCTTCAGCATCAGCGAAACGGGCGTGTCGAGATCGGCAACCAAGCGGGTCCACACCACCTGGTTCCGCCCCTGGCCATGCTCGGCGGCGAAGGTGTCGAACGCAGGATAAAGGTCCATCAGGGGTAAAGCGCCAGCGTTTGGTCGATCACAGTGCGGTTGATTTGGACCCCGGCGGCGGTTTGCGCGCCGGCAGCGAAACCCTGCAGCAAGTCAAACGCGACGCCCTGGGAAAGCTGCGCCTGACGCGCCTCCAACAGCGCCGCGTCCGCCTCGGCGTCGAAGGCCGAAACCGCATCGAGCCGGACAAGCGTCACAATCGCGCCACCCTCCACAAGGCCGACGCCGCCGGGCTCCTGCGCGAAGGCCTCGGCAAGCACGGCCGCGGTCAGGCCGTCCGGCACGTCGCTGCGCGTCCGCCCGGTCTCGCCAAATACGCCAAGCCCCTCTGCGGTGGCCAGCGCCTCCAGCGTTATCCCTTCATTCAACCGCGCAAGAAGGGCGCGGCCCCGCTCTGCCAGCGCCGTTTGCTGCGCTTGGATGCGCCAATCGGCGGCGACGGTTTCGGCAACGGCCTCAAAGGGTTGCGCCGCGGGGGGGATAACCTCCTCCACCCTCAGCGCCGCCAGACCGCCGTTTGCCAGGTTGAAGAGTTCCGGCAGGTCGCCCGGTTCCGCCGCCTCGGCCCGACTGCGGAACGCCGGGTCGTTGGCCAGCGGCGCGGTGCTGCCCTCAAAGACATCGACGGTGCCGAAGACTAGCGCCGTTTCGGCGCCGATCTCTTCCAGCGTTGCGCCGCCGGCCAAAAGATCCTCAACCGGATCGATCTCCGCATCGATGCGGACGGCGGCGGCCTCGCGCCCCAGTTCGGTGCGCAGCGCTTCGGCCGCCTCATCGAATGGCGTTTCGCGCGCGGCCAAAATCGCGTTGACGCGGAAGAGCGCGGGCCCGAACTCTGTCTCCACCGGCCCGACGATCCCCGGCTGATCGCCCGAAAAAACGGCCGTGCGGGCCGCGGCGGACAGGTCGAGCGCGCGCACAGTCCCCACCTCGATATCGCCCGGCGCAAGACCGCGCGCGGTCGCCTCAGCGGCAAAATCGCTGTCGCCCGCATCGATCCGGCGGCGCGCCGCCGCCGCATCCTCGGTGCTGCCAAAGACGATGCGATCGATCAGGCGCCGCTCTTCGGTGCGAAAGCGGCTGCCCGCCGCATCATACGCTTCGCGCAGCGCCGCGTCGTCGATTTCCATCGCCCCGGCCATCTCGCCGGTCGTGATCGCAGCATAGCTGACGCGGCGCGTCTCGGGCGCGCGGTAGCGGTCGCTGTTTTCGTCGAACCATTGGCGCAACGTCGCGTCGTCGGCGGGCGCGACGGCGTCCGGCGTTTGGGCGGCGGTCAACTGGATATAGCTGAAATCCCGCATCTCGCGCTCAAACGCCAGCATCGCCTCAGCAGCGGCCGCCGGGACGACGACGCCGCCGCTGACACCGGCCTCCAACAGCGCGCGCGCCACATCGCCGCGCACCTGTTCCTCAAATTGCGGCACGGTCATTCCCGTCCGTTCTAACGCGAAACGGTAGCTGTCGGGATCGAAGCCGCCAGCGCCCCCAAACTCTGGCCGCGACAGGATCTCATCGCGCACCGACGCGTCGGGGACAGAAATGCCGAGCGCGGCCACCTGCTCGTCCAGCGCGGCGCCGGTGACAAGCTGCGCCAGGACCTGCTCCCCCAAGCCAAGCGATGCCGCCTGAGAGACGGTCAGCGGCTGGCCGATGCTTTGCCCGAAACGGTTGGTGGCAAGTTCCATGGTGCGCGCGAACTCGGTGCGCGTAATCTCCTGCCCGCCGACCCGGGCGACATTGCGTCCCGCCAACCCGCTGGCCATGTCCGACAAGTTGAACCCGACCAGACCCACGGCCAAAAGCCCAAGCATCGCCCAAACAAGGACCTTGGAGACCGACGTCTTGGTCGATGAACGAAAGCTTCCCAGCATGGCGATCCCCGGCAGGCGGCCATTCTTTGCACCGGCGTGAAGCTACGGTTTGGGCGGCGCAGGCGCAAGGGCAGGGCGGCTTGACCTTGGCCCCATCGCCCGGGTTAAAGAGCGCATGGCCCAGCCCCCGCTTTTGACCCTAGCCGACATTGCGCTGACCTTCGGCGGCGCGCCGCTTTTTGAGGGCCTTAGCCTGGCTGTGCATCCGGGGGAGCGTGTGGCCCTGGTCGGGCGCAACGGCTCTGGCAAATCGACCTTGCTTAAACTGATGGCAGGCGCGCTGGAGCCCGACCAGGGCAGCCGGTTCCTTAAACCCGGAACCACGGTCGGCTTCATGGATCAGGATCCGGATTTCTCGGCGTTCGAAACCCTCGCGGACTATGCCGGGCAGGGGTGCGCGGCCGAGGATGCCTGGCGCGTCACGGTCGCGCTGCAGGATCTTGGCCTGGACGGTACGCTTGATCCAGCGGCGGCAAGCGGCGGGGAGCGCCGCCGTGCCGCCCTGACCCGCCTGCTGGCCGAGGATGCGGATCTTTTGTTGATCGACGAGCCGACCAACCATCTCGACATCGATCTGATCGCTTGGCTTGAGGCGCATTTGGCCGAAACGCGGAAAGCCTTCGTTCTGATCAGCCATGACCGCGCCTTCCTGTCCGCGCTGACGCGGCAGACATTGTGGGTGGATCGCGGCCAAGTGCGCCGCCTGGATGCGGGGTTCAGCGGGTTCGAGGCGTGGCGCGACAAGACGTTTGAGGAAGAGGACGCAGACCGCCACAAACTCAACCGGCTAATCAAGTCCGAGGCGCGTTGGGCGGTCGAGGGGATTTCGGCGCGGCGCAAGCGCAACATGGGCCGGGTCCGCAGGCTGCAGGATCTCAGGGCGGACCGCGCGGCGCAGATCCGGCGGTCGGGGCCCGCGAAACTGGCGCTGAGCAGCGGGCAGAAATCGGGCAAGTTGGTGGTCGAGGCGGAAGCGATTGAAAAACGTTTCGGCGACCGCACCGTGTTGCACCCGTTCGACATCCGCATCCAGCGGGGAGAGCGTGTCGCGATGGTCGGGCCGAACGGCGTCGGCAAAACAACGCTTTTGAACATGCTGACCGGCGCGCTTGCGCCCGATGCCGGAAAAATTCGCCTCGGCACCAATCTTACGCCCGCGATCTTCGATCAGAACCGCCGCGGCGTGGTGGACAACCAAAGCCTTTGGACAGCGCTGACCCAGGATCCCGCGCTGGGCGTTCAGGGCAACTCGGATCAAGTGATGGTCCGCGGTCAGCCGCGTCATGTGATGGGATATCTGAAAGACTTTCTTTTTTCCGAGGCGCAGGCCCGCGGCCCCGTCTCCGCGCTATCGGGGGGGGAGCGGGCGCGGTTGCTTTTGGCCCGGATCCTGGCGCGGGAAAGCAATCTTTTGGTTTTGGACGAGCCGACCAATGACCTCGATATCGAGACGCTCGACCTCTTGCAGGAGATCTTGGACGAATACGACGGCACCGTTCTTCTAGTCAGCCACGACCGCGATTTTCTCGACCGTGTCGACTCAACAACGATTGCGTTCGAAGGCGCTGGGCGGGCGGTCGTTTATGCGGGCGGATACAGCGATATGCGCGCACAGAGGGGGGAAGTGGCGCCGATGGCCGCCACGCCGTCCGCGCGCAAGGCCAAGCCGAAGGCCAAGGACAAACCCGCGCCGCGCGCGGCGTCGGGTCTAAGCTTTACCCAAAGCCACCGCTTGGACGCGCTTCCCGGCGAGATCGAGCGGTTGGAGGGCGATATCGCCAAGCTCGGCACGCTTTTGGCCGACCCGGGCCTTTTTGCGCGCGACCCCGCGAAGTTCGAGAAGGCAACCGCCGCCTTGGCACAACGCCAAGCGGCCTTGACGGCGGCCGAGGAGGAATGGCTGACGCTGGAAGACCTGCGCGAGGCGAAGGCGTGAGGCGCAGGCGCGGTCACGCGGTTTTGACCCCCGTCCGCCCGGGCGGGCGGGTATGTCAGTGGATGCTCTACGCCCTCGCCCTTATCGCGACGCTGATCGTCGCCCCCACCGCAGCCCGCGCCTGTGTCGAACAGACGCCCTGCTTTCTCGGCGACCGCAGCTACCACGTGAAACTGCCCGACACTTGGGACGGCGTCAGCCCGATGCCCGTGATGCTGCATTTTCATGGCTGGCAACGGCAGGGGACACTGATTGTCAAGCACGGTCGGATTTCTGGCGCGACGCGGCGCGTGGGCGTGCTTTTGCTGGCGCCGACCGGTCGCCGCAAGACCTGGAATTTCTGGTCCGATCAGTCCGAAGACATCGCTTTCGCCCGGCGCGTTCTAGAGGATGCGGCGCGCACCTACCCGATAGACCGAAGCCGGATCTACATCTCGGGCTATTCCTACGGCGCTGCCATGGCATGGCGGTTTGTATGCGCGGACGGCGCCGGGGTGGCCGCGCTTCTGGCGGTTTCGGGCACGCTTGACCAGGACGAGGACTGCGCCGGCGCCGTGCCGGTGCGCCACGTGCACGGGCTTCGCGACACGGTGATGGACTTCCCGATGGGGCCCGGGGGGGACACCACCCATCCCGTGGCGCTTTGGCGGCGCCAGAACGGCTGTGCCGGCCCGCCGCAGGAGGTGCGCGACTGGTCGGTCACCAAGCACGACACCTTCACCCGCCATGTCTGGCGCGACTGCACCAGCGACAAACCCGTGACGCTGGATCTTCACGCGCGGGGGCATTTCATACCCCGGGGCTGGTTTCGCCAACAGCTGGATGAACTTTTGGCGGAGCCGACGCACTAGCGCCCGCCGGGGGGCAGCGCGGGGTTGCGCCGCCGACGTGGCTGAGGCTGTGGCGAGGTCGCTTGTGCGCCGACATACGATGCCCCTGCCAACGGTGCTCGGCGCTGGCATCCCGCGCCGGCCCTCGCGATCAGACAGGGGGCGCTGGTTTTTCCCGCGTCGCCGCCCTGACCCCACAGCGACCAAGGCCTTGCGCTGCTGTCTTCCCGGCGATCTTGGCGCGCGCGATCTGCACATTCCGACCGCGCCCCCGCGTCTCGGCCGCGATCAAAGCAAGGCTCCGGCCCGCGCGGCCCTTTGCGCACCCTTGAGGAAGCCTATATACGGCGGGCGTTAACCCTTCGGTGACCGACCGAGCCCAGAGGAGACTTTCATGGCATTCGACCTTCCCGACCTTCCATACGCCCACGACGCGCTCGCCGCCCGCGGCATGTCGAAAGAGACGCTGGAGTTTCACCACGACATCCACCACAAGGCCTATGTCGACAACGGCAACAAGCTGCTCGATGGGTCGGGCCATGAAGGCAAGTCGCTGGAAGACGTCATCAAGGCCACCTATGAGGCCGGCGCGGTTGCCCAATCGGGCCTCTTCAACAACATGAGCCAGCTTTGGAACCACAATCAGTTCTGGGAAATGATGGGCCCGGGCGGCGCGGCGATGCCGTCCGATTTGGAAAGCCGGATCACTGACAGCTTTGGCTCTGTCAGCGCCTTTAAAGATGCGTTCAAGGCCGCGGGTGCGGGTCAGTTCGGCTCTGGCTGGGCATGGCTTGTCGTCGAAACGGATGGTACGCTGAAAGTCACCAAAACAGAGAACGGCGTGAATCCGCTGTGCTTTGGACAGACAGCGCTGTTGGGCTGCGATGTGTGGGAGCATTCCTACTATATCGACTACCGCAACAAACGTCCGGCCTATCTGGAAAACTTCCTTGAAAACCTGGTGGATTGGGAAAACGTCGCGTCCCGCTTGGTTTAAGCTTTCCGGCGCGGGCCTTTGGGGCCGCGCCATCCTTTGCCTTTGAGGTTACGACGCCGCGGCAATGGCGTGGCGCGGTGCCGCCTCCAGCCAAGCGCGCGCTTCGGGGGCCTTTGATTACAGGGCACCCGGCCCGTGATCGGGTCGCAGTGCGACAGCCCGGCCTTCGTCCTCTTTGCGACCACATCTTGCCAAGTCCCTGGAATACGTGCAATTTGGCGCAATTCTGGTGAGATTGTGAGGGTTTGGTGAAACGGGCACACCCCGACCCTCGCAAGAGCGGGAGCAGCCGGTCATGGCCGACGGCACGGGAACACTGCGACGGGGCATGCGGCACTGGCTGATCTTTGTCGGTGCGCTCGTCCTTATTGCGCTGCCGGTCTTTTTCGAATGGCCGCTGCGGCTTGCCGCAAGCGGCGTTGCGATCATCATGGGCCAGCCCAAGCCCGCGCCGATCGTGCAAAGCGATGCGCCTTGGATGACCGAAACCGGCCCCGCGGTCGAAGCCCGGGCCGCGCCGCTCACCCCCCCGCCCGCGCTGCCCGATGGGGTAGAGGTCGCAGCGGCTCAGCCCGATCCGTCGCCCGCGCCGCCGCCGGCGCCCTCTGCTGTCGCAGCGCCGGGCCTGCCGGGGTCCCTGACCGTGCGCACGCGCGCTGATCCCGCCCCTCCGGCAAAGGATGCGGAGCCCGCGACTGCTGCCATTTCTGCCACAAACCCGGCGCCGGCCGCGCCGCGGGTGGGCGCGAACCCGGATGCGGTCACGGCAGCATCGTCGGCGGGCGCCGTTGCGGACACGGGCACGGCCGCATCGTCGGCGGGCGCTGTTGCGGAGACGGCAGCGGCGGCGGACCAAACAGCAGCGGTCGACCCGCCTAAGACCGAGAGCACCGCCGCCTCGGCCAGCGCGCCCCGCACCGCGCGCGCCGAAACCGGACAAGTGCGCGGCATCGCGCAACCCGATCCTGGGCCGACCGTTGACGCCGTCGCCGTGGCCGCGCTCGGCGCGCCCAGTTTCGATCTGGTGCGCGTCGCGCGCGACGGTTCGGGGCTTGTCGCGGGGCGCGCGGCGCCCGGCGCGCGGGTCCGGGTGCTGGCCGATGGGGCAGAGCTGGGGCAAGCCGACGCAAACGCGACCGGGGCGTTCGTGGCCTTTATCGACACGTCGAAAACGCAAGCCGCGAAAGTGCTGACGCTGAGCGCTGAGGATCCCGTCGCCGGCACGGTGACCGGGACCGAGACGGTCGTCATCCTTCCCCCGGATCCTGACGCGGCGTCGGCACCGCCGGCCATCCTGACCGCCGATCCGGTTGCCGAGACGGTGCGCGTGGTGCAACCGGCGACGCTGACCCCGGTCACGACCGTAACGCTCGATGCCATATCCTACGATCTTGCCGGCCGGGTGATTTTGTCCGGGCGCGCGCCCCGCCCGCAAGCGGTGCGGGTCTATCTCGATGGCGCGCCGCTCGACCTCGCGACGGCGGGGCCGGACGGCACTTGGGATCTTCGGCTGAACGATGTGCCGGAGGGGCGCTATCTTTTGCGGGTCGACGCGCTAGACGCCGAGGGGCGTGTGGAAAGCCGGATCGAGACGCCGTTTCAGCGGGTCTTTCCCAACGCCGATGCGCCGATCACGCTGTCAAAAATCACCGTGCAGCCTGGAAACACCCTTTGGGTTATGGCGCGAGAGCGTTATGGCGCCGGTCGGTTGTTCACGCAGATCCTTGCCGCGAACCGGGATGTGATCCGTGACCCCGACCTGATTTATCCTGGCCAAATTTTCACCCTGCCCGAGGACGGTTAGCAAGGCCGGAGGCGCGGCGTCGATCACTGGCGTGCGTCGCAGCGGTGTCGATCACTGGCGTGCATCGCGGCGGTGTCGATCACTGGCGTGCATCGCGGCGGGATCGGCCCGCAGCGGGCTTTGGCCAAGAACGGGCGCCGCTCGCGAGGCCGGGTCTTGCGTCCAGCGGTGCGAACCAGGCTAAAAGGCTGCTGAAAAAAAGCGCTGCTGGCGTTCACCCGGCGGGCATTCGGCCTTAGATAAAGGCCATCGCTGCATCGCCAAAGGCTTTCATGACCGACACGCATCTTGAAGCGGCCCGCCATCGCAAAAGCGCGTGGCGCACCATCCGAAAAGTGGCACCGCATCTTTGGCCAAAGAACCGGCCCGACCTTCGATTGCGCGTGGTTTTGGCGGTTTTAGCGCTGATACTTGCGAAAATCGCAACGGTCGGCGTGCCAGCGCTGCTGGGGGCGACGGTCGATGCGCTGGCCGGGCCCACACCGGGGGCCGAGACGCTGGTTTTTGCCTCTGCTGTCGGTCTTGTTCTTGGTTATGGGCTTTTGCGGCTGGCAACGGTCGGGTTTCAGCAATTGCGCGACGTCGCCTTCGCGCGGGTCGGGCAGCGCGCGCTGCGTCATCTGGCGCTCGAAACCTTCCGCCATATCCACGCGCTCAGCCTGCGTTACCACATCACGCGGAA
>CALCPC010000555.1 GCA_937900975.1 uncultured Paracoccaceae bacterium | reverse complement strand
ACACACCAGCGCCGCCATTGCCGTAAAGCGGCGTGATGTTCATGTCGCCGTAGCGGGCCTTGAAGGCCTTCAGCGCGGTGAGATCCCGGGCGATCATCGTGGGCGGCGTCAGATCGGGAAAATCCAGAACCAGAAGCTTTTCAGGGTAGTTCCGCACCCAGAACGGATCGTTCACAACCAGCGTGCCGGGCGAAAGCCGCCCCAAAATATGCGTTGTGGTGATGTAGCCCATGTCAAAGGGCGGGTCCTGGCGCAGCCAAACCACATCCCATTCGGCCAAATCGATGGTCTCAAGCGGCCCCTTTGTGACGTGATTGCCAACTTCCCGCCGCAGCGTGACCGGCCAGCCCGTGGCCATCACCCGCCCCTCGTCCATGATCAGACGATCCGGCGTGTAGACAACCAGCCGCTGCCCCCGCGCCGCCGCCTCTTCCATGATCCGAAAAGTGCTGTCGGCCGCGATATCCACCGCTTCGATCGGGTCCATTTGAACAGCAACGGCAAGGGACATGGGCGCTCCTAACGGATAGGCGCTTTGTCTCTGGCAAAGCCGGTCCCCGATTGCAAGCGCTGTCAGGCGCTAAAATCGAGCGCGTTCTCCAAGACCTCGATGCCGCCGTCACGGTCCGAGAGCACGACGTCGAAGCGCAGATCGGTGCCGGCGGGCGTCCCGGCCGCATCCATCCATATCTCTGCCGCCTGCCCGATCCGCGCGATTTGGCGTGGGCTGAGCGCTGCGGCGGCGGCGGCGCGGGTGCGGCGGGCCTTGACCTCGACAAAAACCAGGACCGCGCCTTCGGCGACGACCAGATCGATCTCACCCGCCGCGGTGCGCGCGCGGCGCGCGACCACGCGCCCGCCCCGCCGCTCATAAAAAAGCTGCGCCGCATCCTCGGCGGCGTGGCCGTAAAGCTCGGCACCGCGCCCCGCCACGCTAATCCCGCTCTAACGAAAGGGCGCGGGCATAGGCGCGCTTGCGCGGGACGCCAAGTCGGGCCGCCACCTCGGCCGCCGCATCCCGAACCGATGCGTGTAAAAGCGCGGTGCGAAGCGCTTGGTCAAGATCCTCGGCACTTGCCTCCACCGCTTCGGGCGGACCGACGACGACCACGCTCTCGCCCTTTGGGGGCCCTGCTGCATAGCGCAAAGCAAGCTCGGAGAGCGGTGCGCGCACCGTCTCCTCAAACTTTTTGGTCAGCTCCCGGCACACGGCCGCCGGACGGTCGCCGAAAGCGATCCGCATTGCCGCAAGGCTTTCGCCCAAACGGTGCGGGCTTTCATAAAAGACCAGCGTGCTGGGCACGGCGGCGCATTCGGTCAAAAACCGCGCCCGCGCGCCGGATTTGACCGGTGGAAAGCCCGCAAAAAAGAACCGGTCCGTGGGCAGGCCCGCGACCGTAAGCGCGGCAAGCAGCGCCGAGGCGCCGGGCGCCGCAACAACCCGCATCCCCGCGGCAATCGCCTCGGCCGCAAGCCGGTAGCCCGGGTCTGCCACCAGCGGCGTGCCGGCGTCCGAGACATAAACCAGCGCCTCCCCCGCCGCGATGCGGGCAAGAAGACGCGGGCGCTGCGCGGCGGCGTTGTGGTCGTGATAGGCCTCGATCCGGCGGCCGGCCAACGGCACCGCATGCAGATCCAAAAGCGTTCGCGTCCGCCGAGTGTCTTCGGCGGCAAGGCCATCGGCCCGGGTCAGCAGATCCAGCGCCCGCAGCGTGATGTCGGCAGCATGGCCAATCGGCGTCGCGACAAGATAGAGCCCGGCCGGCAGCGCCGCTTGGTTTTCTTTTTCAGCCATCCCCGTTAAACTACCGGTGCGGCAGCGGGATGTGGACCCAAAACCGCGCAAGAAACCCCGCTTTCGCCCGAAAAGACAAGCCGCGCGCCAGACCGCGCCCGAAAACCGGACCGACATGCCCCTTTTCCGATCTCTGATCCGGCGGACCGCGATGCTTGGGCTTCTCGCCCTTGCGGCATGCGCCGTCCCGGGATCCGAAAGCCGGTTCGACCCAGAGGCGCCGGTGATCGTTGGGGTTCTGGTGCCCACAGGATCGACCAATCCCGAGCAGGAGGCGCTGGGCCAAAGCCTGGCCAACGCAGCCCAGCTCGCCGGACAGTCGGTGGAGGGTATCGCGCTCGACATTCAGGTTTTTGAGACGGCAGGCGATGCAACCACCGCCGCGCGGGCGGCCGAAACCGCCCTGGCCGGTGGGGCCGACATCCTGGTGGGACCCTTCTATGCGGATGAGACCGCGGCGGTCGCGGCCATCGCCGACGCGGCCGGACGCCGGGTTCTCAGCTTTTCCAACAACACCGCCGTGGCCGGCGGCAACGTGCATCTTCTGGGGATCACCTTTGAGGCGCTGGCCGGCCGGCTGGTTGGGTTTGCGGCGGCGCAAAACCTTGGCCCGCTTGGCACCGTTTACCCCGAGGGCATTGAGGGCGAGGCGGCGCGCGACGCGATCCGTCAAGCCACCGCGGCTGTCGGGGCCGAGATTGTGGTGGAGGAGGCCTATCCCTTCTCGGTCCAAGGGATCACGGAGACGGCGGGACGGATCGCACGCACTGTCCGCGCCTCGGGCGCGGCGGCGATCATCCTGACCGACAGTCCCGCGGGCGGTCTGCCTTTTATCACCGAAACACTGCGCGGGCTTGGGGTGCGCCCCCGGGCTGTTCAGTTTCTGGGGCTGCAACGCTGGAACGCCGTGCCGCGTGCCGTGGCGCAGCCCGGCCTTCAGGGGGGCTGGTTCGTGGCGCCCGACCCCGCACTCGCCGCCGGGTTCGCCGCGCGCTATCAGGCGGCCTATGGCACGCCCCCGCATCCGCTGGCCAGTCTGGCCTTCGATGCCATCGCCGCCACCGGCGCAATGGTGGCAGAGGCCCGGATCGATGGCGCCGCCCCCTTCTCAGCAGAGCGCCTGACCGACCCTGCCGGCTTTGCCGGCGTCAATGGTATCTTTCGTTTTCGTGCCGATGGTGGCACAGATCGCGCCCTGACAGTTTTCGAGGTGATCGACGGTGACGCACGCCCCCTTGATCCAGCCCCCCGCAGCTTCCAAACCCCCGGCGCTTAAGGCGCCGCCCCCGGCCTGGCCCGCGCTGGGGCTTGACGGCGGGGACCTGATCGATGCCGCGGCGATCTTGGCCGACGTGGCCGCCGCCGCCCCGCCCGACCGGCGCAAAACCGCCGTTGCCGCGCTGCGGGCCGCCCAAAAGGCGGCGCGTGCCCGGCTGGCCACTGCAATCGCCGCCGCCCCGCACGCGGCGTGGGAGGCTGTGCGCGCCTACAGCCATCTGGCCGATACCCTGGTGGCGACCGCCGCCGAAGTCGCCTGGACCCACCTGCATCCGCGCGGCGCCCCAACACGGGGGGAACGTGTGGCCATCGTTCTTGTCGGCGGCTGCGGTCGGGGTGAGATGGCGCCCCATTCCGACATCGATCTGCTGTTTCTGCCCCCCTACGAGCGCACGCCCTGGAGCGGGAGCGTGATCGAAAGCATCCTCTACATGCTTTGGGAGCTGAAGCTGAAACTGGGCCACTCGGTGCGCACGGTCGCTGAGTGTTTGCGTCAGGCCCGGGGCGATTTGACGATCCGAACCGCGCTTTTGGAACACCGTCACCTTGTCGGCGACGCCGCGCTGACCGAAGAGCTGACCGAGCGGCTTTGGTCGGAGCTTTTCAACAAAACCGGCCCCGAATTCGTCGAAGGCAAGCTTGACGAGCGGGAGCAGCGGCACACCCGCATGGGGGGATCCCGCTATCTGGTGGAGCCCAACGTTAAGGAAAGCAAAGGCGGGCTGCGCGATCTGCAGACGCTTTATTGGATCGCCAAATACGTCAACCGCGCGACCTCGGTTGAGGAGTTGCTGGCGCGGGACGTCTTTACACCGGGCGAAGTCGAGATCTTTCGCGCAGCAGAGGCGTTTTTGTGGGCCACACGGATCCAGCTTCACCTCCTGACGCGGCGATCCGTCGACACGCTGACCTTTGACGCCCAGGTCGAGGTGGCCGAGGCGTTGGGGTTTGAAGATCGGCCGGGCCAACGGGGGGTGGAACGCTTTATGCAGACCTATTTCACCCATGCCCGCCATGTGGGGGAGTTGACGCGGATCTTCCTCGTCTCGCTCGAAGCACAGCATGTCAAGCGCCGCCCTTCTATCGGGCGGGCCTTGCGGCGCACGTTCAGCTTCGGCGCCGACCGGCTGGGCGAAGCTTACACGGTCGTCCATGGACGGATCGACCTGACCGATCCCGACAGCCTGATCCGCGATCCGGTCAACATGCTGCGCTATGTCGAAGAGGCGATGCGCACCGGTCTTTTGATGCACCCCAACGGGCTGCGCCAGATCGCCACCAACATCGACCTTATCGACGACCGGCTGCGCCGCGATGGCGCGGCGACGGCGATCCTGCTGCGCCTCCTTCATCACCCGACCGACCCGGTTCGGGCGCTGCGCCGGATGAACGAGCTGGGGCTTCTTGGTGCGTTTATTCCAGAGTTCGGGCGCATCGTCGCGATGATGCAATACAACATGTACCATCACTACACCGTCGATGAGCACACGCTGCAATGCATCGCCCAGCTTCACGATTTGGAACAGGGCAAGCTGAAACAACAACTGCCCATCGCCAGCGAGATCGTGGACCGGGGCTTTAACCGCCGCGTGCTCTATGTGGCACTGCTTTTGCACGATGTCGGCAAAGGGCAGACCGAGGATCACGCCATCGTCGGCGCGCGGGTGGCAAGGGACGTTTGCCAGCGGCTTGGCCTGCCGCTCGAGGAGGCCGAGACGGTGATCTGGCTGGTCCGCAACCACCTTATGATGTCGGATACGGCGCAGAAGCGCGATCTGTCGGATGCCCGGACATTGCGGGACTTCGCGGATCTGGTGGGATCGCCCACCCGGTTAAAGCTGCTGCATATCCTGACTGTCTGTGACATCCGCGGGGTCGGGCCGGGGGTTTGGAACAACTGGAAAGCGGCGCTTTTGCGCGCGCTTTATCACGCCACGCGCGGCCTTCTGACCGGCGGCGGCGCCCCCTTGTCCACCGATGAGCGGGTGGCCGAGGCAAAGACCGCTTTCGCCGCCGCGCTGCCCGATTGGTCGGCGGAGGAGGTGGAGGCCGAGCTGTCGCGCCATTACGATGCGTTTTGGATTGGCCTCGACCTCGCCACGCAGATGACCCTGGCTGAAATTCGGGGGGCTGCGCGCGACGATACGCCCGCCATCCGCATCGACCCCGACCCCGCGCGCGACGCGACGCGCGCCGTTTTTGCGATGCCCGACCACCCCGGTCTTTTCTCGCGGATCGCGGGCGCGCTGGCCTTGGCCGGCGCCAATGTGGTCGATGCCCGCTCCTACACCACGTCGGACGGGATGGCGACGGACGTCTTTTGGATCCAAGATCGGGAGGGGCGGCCCTATGAGACAGCCAGGCTGGACCGGCTTCGCCAAACCATCGCCCGGACCCTGGCCGGCGAAGTCGTGGTCCGCGATGCCGTCGCCGTCAAGGACCGGCTAAAGCGGCGCGAGCGAGAGTTTCTGGTGCCCACCGAAATCCATTTCGACAATGACGGCTCTGACCTTTTCACGGTGATCGAGGTTACCACCCGCGACCGCCCGGGCTTGCTCCACGATCTGACGCGCACCTTGACCGAGGCGGGGGTGACCATCTCTTCGGCCATCGTCGCGACCTATGGCGAAGAGGCCATCGACAGCTTTTACGTCAAGGACATCTTCGGCCTGAAAATCCGCTCGGGCACCAAACAAGTCCAGCTGCGCGAAAAGCTGGAGGCCGCCATCGCCCATGGGGCCCAGCGGGCGGAGGCGTGACGCGCAAGATCCGCCTTCTGCCCGCCTTCCTGACGGTCGGCGTTTGGACGCTGGCCAGCCGGATCCTTGGCTTTGTGCGCGACATCCTGCTGGCCGCCCTGCTCGGCGCCGGGCCGGTGGCGGAGGCTTTTTTCGTGGCCTTCTCACTGCCCAATCTTTTTCGCCGCTTCTTCGCCGAGGGCGCGTTCAACCTTGCCTTCGTGCCGCTGTTCTCAAAAAAGCTTGAGGCGGGCCAGGGCGCTGAGGAGTTTGCCCGCGATGCGTTGTCGGGCCTGATCGCCATCCTGATCGCGCTGACGCTGATCGCACAGCTTTTCATGCCCTGGCTGGTGCTGGCCATGGCTGCGGGTTTTGCCGAGGATCAGCGCCTGCCGCTGGCCATCGAATACGGGCGGATCGCGTTTCCGTACATCTTGTTTATCTCCATCGCCGCGCTTTTTTCGGGCGCGCTCAACGCGATGGGGCGCTTTGCGGCGGCGGCGGCGGCGCCGGTTCTCTTGAACCTTTGCCTGATCGGCGCGATGGTGGGCGCGGCGGTCTTGGCGCTGCCGATCGGGCCGGCCCTGATCTGGGCCGTACCGCTCGCCGGGGTGTTGCAGGCGGTTCTGGTCTGGCAAGCGGCAGAGCGGGCGGGGCTTCGGCTGCGCCCCCGGCTGCCACGGATGACGCCAGCGCTGCGCCGCCTGGCGATCATTGCAGCCCCCGCCGCGCTGCCCGGCGGGGTGGTGCAAATCAATCTTCTGGTCGGACGCCAAGTCGCGTCTTTTTTCGACGGTGCAATCGTGTGGCTTAGCCTTGCGGACCGGCTTTACCAATTGCCGCTGGGTCTTGTCGGCATCGCCATCGGCATCGTGCTTCTTCCCGATCTGTCGCGCCGCTTGCAGGCCGGCGATACCGCGGGGGGCGCGCAGCAGATCAACCGCGCGCTGGAATTCGCGCTGCTTCTCACGCTGCCGGCGACGGTCGCGCTGATCGTGATCGCAACGCCGCTTGTCTCGGTGCTTTTTGGGCGTGGTGCGTTTGGTGCCGGCGATGTCGCGGCCACGGCGCTTGCCGTCGCGGTATACGGCGCCGGGCTGCCGGCCTTTGTTCTGCAAAAGGTCTATGCGCCGGTCTTTTTCGCGCGGGAGGATACGAAAACGCCGTTTCGCTACGCCCTCGCCGCCATGGTCGTGAACGCCGCCCTGGCCATCGGGCTCTCGCCCTTTTTGGGCTATTTGGCGGCGGCGCTTGGCACAACGGTCTCGGCCTGGGCGATGCTGTATTTGCTGATACGGGGGGCCGCGCGGATCGAGGGGGCCGTGGTCCGCGACCCGGCCTTAGAGCGGCGGCTTTGGCGGATCGCCGCGGCAAGCCTCTTGATGGGCGCAGCGCTTAGCCTTGCGGCCGCGCCCCTGGCGCCGGCGCTGGCGGAACCCGGATGGCGCTACCTTGCGCTTGCGGGGCTGGTCGGCGGCGGGGCGGCGGTTTACGCCAGCGCGGCACTCGCCCTTCGGGCCGTGGATCTTGCCAGCCTGCGCCGCGCGCTCCGCCGCGGCGCGTGAGCCTTTTTCGCAAGCGCCACGCCGCGCCCGGCGTCAGTTAAGCCGCGGGACACGCCGCCCGCCCCCCTCGGGCGTAAGCGCTTCGGGCCAGCCAAAAATCTGCTCGATCCCAAACAAAAGGCCCGCAATCGCGACCACGGCCAGGATAATCCACAGCCGCTGTCCCCGTGGCGGGCGGCGCAACAGGCGGGCAAGGCGCAGGAAGGCAAACGGGCCCATGCTAGCGCGCCCGCAAAAGCTGGCGGACATGGCCGATCCCACCCGGCACCAGAACCGGCGCCAGAAGAAACGCGGTCAAAAACCCGCTGAGATCCGCGGCTAAATTCGTGCTGGCGCCGAACGCCACCCAAAAGAAAAGCTGCAGCGCCACCAGCATGCCAACCAACTGAAACGCAACCGCCGGATCGTCCCCGGTGCGCCGCGCCGTGATCCAAAGCGTCCAGGTCAAAAGCCCGACAAAGGCATAAACTACCGGCCACGCGCCAACCAATGGCTGGTCGGTATCCCGCACCAGCCCAAAGACGGCCGCCCCAACCGCCGCCGAGGCCAAAAACACAACGCCGATCGCAAACGCCGAGAAAACGCGGGCCACGCGGTTGCCGATCGCAAGCAAGATCACCGCCGCAAACAGCGCATCAACAAAGGAGAAGTGGAAAAACACGTACGTCACCGGCCGCCTCAGCGCGCCCTGCCCAGTATAGCCCGTGGCCAGCTTCTGTTCCCACATCGCATCGAAAAACCCAAAGCTCTGCACCAGCGACAACCGCCAGCCAATCGCGGCCGGCCCGCCGACAAAACCGCTGGCCCCCGCCTGCACCGCGACCTCGACCGCCAGGATCGCAAGCGCGGGCACAAGCACGATGGCGGGCACTGGGTTGAAGGGCGGTGCGTCGTGGTCGGGGTGATGCAAACCTGTTCCTTCCCGGTTGGCCGGCCCTTCACGATTGACGGGCGCAAGCGCTGGCGCGATAAGCGGGGCGCTCTAGCGCAAGGTAGCACCCCCAATGACGACACCCAAGTTCCCGCGCCGGGTCTTTTCCGGCATTCAGCCGACCGGCGATCTGCACCTCGGCAATTATCTCGGCGCCGTCAAGCGCTTCGTTGAGATGCAGGACGCCGCTTGGGAAACGGTTTATTGCATCGTCGACCTCCATGCGATCACCGTCACGTGGCCCGGGCGGGACGAGATGACCCGCGCCACGCGGGAATTGACCGCAGCCTATCTTGCCTGCGGTCTGGATCCCGACAAGTCGATCCTGTTCAACCAGTCGGCCGTCAGCGCGCATGCCGAAATCGGCTGGATCTTTTCCTGCGTCGCGCGGCTTGGCTGGATGAACCGAATGACGCAATTCAAAGATAAGGCTGGCAAAAATGCTGAACGCTCTAGCCTTGGTCTCTACGCTTACCCCGCTTTGCAGGCCGCCGATATCCTGGCCTATCACGCCACACATGTGCCCGTCGGCGAGGATCAGCGCCAGCATATCGAGCTTGCCCGCGATATCGCGCAGAAGTTCAACCTCGATTATGGTGCGGCGTATTTCCCGCTGCCCGAACCGGTGATCGACGGGGCCGCGACGCGGGTGATGAGCCTGCGGGACGGCACGAAGAAGATGTCGAAATCCGACCCCTCGGACCAAAGCCGGATCACGCTGAAGGACGATGCCGACAGCATCGCAAAGAAAATCCGCAAAGCGCGCACCGATCCCGAACCGCTGGGGGAGACGCTGGAGGCGATGGAGGGCCGGGCCGAGGCGTTGAACCTGGTGCGGATCTATGCCGCGCTTGCCGAGATCAGCCCAGAGGCGGTGATGGCAGAGCACGGCGGAAAAAGCTTTAGCGATTTCAAGCCCGTGCGCGCCGATCTTGCGGTTGAGAAACTGGCCGGCATCACCGCCGAGATGAACCGGCTGCTGTCCGATCCGGCCGAGATCGACCGGGTGCTGATGAACGGCGCGGATCGGGCCGCCGAGATCGCCCTTAAGGTGCGCAAAGACACCTATGACATCCTCGGCTTCGTCAGCCGGCCCTAACCGCCTGTGGCGCGCCGACGCTCGGCGCGCCGCCAGAACGTCCCCAACCCGCCCACGCGAAAGGACAGACCAATGATCACCCGAAAAGAGGTCGGCACCCGGATGAGCAAGATCGTCGTCCACAATGGGACGGTCTATCTTTCGGGCCAAGTCGGCGGCGAGGGCAGCGTCACCGCCCAGACCGAGACCTGTCTTGCCCGCATCGATGCGCTTTTGGCGGAGGTCGGCACGGACAACCGCCACATTCTGCAAGCGATCATCTGGCTTTCCGACATGGCCGATTTTGCCGAAATGAACGCGGTTTGGGACGCCTGGGTGCCCGCCGATCACGCGCCGGCGCGGGCCTGCGGCGAAGCGCGGCTTGCCCGCGATACGCTCAAGGTCGAGATCATCGTGACGGCGGCCCTGCCCTGACCCGGGTTCGCCGCGCAGCGCGGCGTTGAGCACGGTGCGGCCATCGATTGGCCCCGGTGGAGCTTGGTCCCGCGCTTAGGCGTTTCGTAAGACCCCTGGACCCCAGAACGCCGCCTGAAATCAAAGGTTTCAACGCGCTTGGGAAGGCTTGATGCCATTGGTCTTTCACGCAACGCTATCGGGTGTGGCAAGACTGGGCGCGATCTCTGCCCAAATCGCGCGATAGGCCGCTGCGGCCCTGCTCCGCGGTGCGAAGGCCGCGACCGGGCAGCGTTCGACGCCCATCCGCTCCACCACGCTGGCATAGGGTACGACGGTGGTAAGACGCGACGCGGTCTCGGCCTCCAGCACCTGGCGGTGGAGGCTTTTGCGCCGGTCCACCATCGTCATCACCGTTCGCACCAGCGGCGCCTTTTTCTTCATATCGGCCAAAACCGCAGTCAACTGCTCTAACGTGCGCTGCGAC
>CALCPC010000554.1 GCA_937900975.1 uncultured Paracoccaceae bacterium | reverse complement strand
GGATGCAGAAATCGCGGGACGAAATCAGCCATTGGGCGGAGTACGATTTCGTCCGGGTCAATGACGATCTTGACGCCTGTGCCGAGGCGCTGTTCGCGATTTTGACGGCCGAGCGGTTGCGGCGCGATCGTCGCCCAGGGCTGACGGCGCATGTCCAGGCGCTGAATGCGGAGTTTGAGGGGGGGACAAGCGTTTGACCGAACTTTTCGCCTTAGGGGGGATCGCGCCCACGCTGCCGGATCCCGCGACGATCTGGGTTGCGCCCGGTGCCCGGCTGATCGGTCGCGTGCGGTTAGAGCCTGGCGCCTCGATCTGGTTCAACGCGGTGCTGCGCGGCGATAATGAGGAGATCCTGGTGGGCGCCGGCAGCAATGTGCAGGATGGCGCGGTTTTGCACACGGACATGGGTTTTCCGCTGCGCATCGGCGTGGATTGCACCATTGGCCACCAGGCGATCTTGCATGGCTGCGTGCTGGGCGACGGGGTGCTGATCGGGATGGGCGCTGCGGTGTTGAACGGCGCGCGGATCGGCCCGGAAAGCCTGATCGGCGCCAATGCTTTGGTGACCGAGGGCAAGGAGATCCCCGAGGGCGTGCTGGCCGTCGGCGCCCCGGCCAAACCGGTGCGCGATCTGACGCGGGAGGAGCGTGCCGGCCTGCGTGCCGCCGCGGCCGGGTATCAGGCCAATATGGCGCGGTTTCGCGAAACGCTTCAGCCCCAACCCGACTAAGTCCAGGCACCCAACGATCTAGGCCCGGCGTCACCCCACGCAGGTTTCGCAGCGGCCCGTTCTGCGCCGTCTTGGGATCGGGCGGTTTTGCGCAACCTTCAGGCGGTACCGTTCTGTGGGAAGCCTTTGGCGCGCCGCTTTGCGCGGTATTTCACGGTGCTTGACTGCGCGGTCTACATATGGCGTCGTTGTGCACAGTCTTGGCGCCGAGCCGATCTGTGGGAAGCCGTTGGCGTGCTGGTCTGCACGGTATCTGCACACCGCCATTCTGCGCGGTTTTGGGGTGGCGTCGTTCCATACAGTTTAGGCGCCATGTTGCTCTGTGGGAAGACTGTGGCGCGATGCTTTGCTCGATGCTTTACTGCGCGGTCTTGAAGGTGCTTGGGTCATCACGGTTCTGTCACCACGTCGCTTAGCGTGAAGGCTGTGGCGCGCCGCTGTGTGCGGTCTTGGGATGGCGTCGTTCTGCACAATTTTGGCGCGGCACCGCTCTGCATGACGTCTGAAATCCGCCGTTCTGTGCGGTTTTGCAGGCCACCTTGCTTGGGGGTTCGGGGGCGCGCGGTGTAAGCGCTGCACCGTTTTGCGTGCGGTATGTGCGGCGTCATGCTGTGCGGCCCGGGCGTTTGACCCGAAACCCTGGTGCCGGGCGGTGGCCAAGGTCTTGGACGCTCAACCCCAAATCCAGGCGCTGCCGAGAAGCGTCATGCCGCTTCGGACACTCAAGGCCGGGCGGTACGGTCGCGGTCGTCGCGCTCGGCAAAAGCTGCCAGAGCCCGTCGCGACCAGCCGATGGTCGCGCCGACCCTTTACGGCATCAGCAGCGCCACGTCGATTTCGGCGCTGTTGCTTTCAAAACGGCGCTGGAACGTGGCGCCGGCGCCGACCAGCGTGTCGGCGAGCAGGAAAAACTGCACGTCGGAGGCAAGCGGTGGATCCTCCGGCACGTTGCCGTCCAAGACGCCCCATTGGGCGGCCAAGGATTTGATCCGGTCGGCTTTGGCGACAACCTCAAACGCCGTTTCGCGCAGAGAGACCGAAATATTGCCTCCCATCGGCAAGGATTTTTCGAGACAGAGCAGCGCAAGCAACAGCAGTTTCGCGATGGGGCGCGGCGCGTCCTCGGGCGCTTCTGCGAAGGTGAGTTTCGTGCGGCCCGTGAACATCGCCTCCGTCGCGATCCGCATCTCCGACATTTGGATGCGAGAGCCGGGCGGCGTCGCGCCGAACGCGATGCGAAAATAGCGCAGCTTGGCACTGGCCGAATTGACGCTGTCGCCGATCAGCCCAAGCTCTGGCGAGGTTTTGTTGCTCATATCAAGCATGAGCTCCACGCCGTTGCTGATCGCGCCGATGGGGCTTATCAGATCGTGGCAAATGCGTGAGCTGACCAAAGCGGAAAGATCATGCGGCGTCATTGTCATTCGCTCCTTACCCGGAGGGCCAGATAGCCCATGCCGTCCTTTCTCGAACCCGGAACCCTTGTCAGACATGCAGAGCATTCCGACTGGGGCCTTGGCCAGATCCAATCTGTGATCGGTGACCGCATCACGGTCAACTTTGAAAATGTTGGCAAGATCGTCATCATCGGGCAGGAAGCTGACCTTGAAATTGTTATCCCCCGCGGGACCGGAGCGCGATCATAAGGAGCCCGGTGGCGTTAATGAGAGGTTAACGCAGCCCGGTCCAAATCTGCAATTGCGCCTGAAATCCCCGCAATTGTTGCTCTTTTGCCGGAAACTTCCTATCTCGCACAGCATGGAACAGCGTGATCTCGCAATAGCCATCGACCCCGCGCCTGCGCTCGACCGAAAGCGGTACGAAGTGCGGCTGGCGCGCTCCTCCTTGGATGTGCGCGCGGCGCAGCGCCTGCGCTATCGGGTTTTTGTCGAGGAAATGGGGGCAACGGCGACCGAGGCCGATCACCGCGCCCGTTTGGAATGCGACCGGTTCGATCCCATTTTCGACCATCTATTGCTGATCGACCAAACGGTCGCCGACCCGCTGGACCGGGTTGTGGGCGCCTACCGGCTGCTGACGGATGCGCGCGCCCGGGCGGCCGGTGGATTTTACGGCGCGGCGGAATACGATCTGCAGCCGATCTTGGCCTCGGGCCGCAAGGCGGTGGAGCTTGGACGGTCTTGCGTCGCGCCGGACCAGCGCGGCGGCGTTGCGATGCACCTTTTGTGGAACGGGCTTGCCGAATATGTCCTCAGCCGTGAGATCGAGATCCTCTTCGGCGTCGCCTCTTTTCACGGCACCGACCCCGCGCCGGTGTCCGCGGCGCTGAGCTATCTGCACCACCAGCACCTCGCGCCGCCCGATCTGCGGGTCGTGGCGCACGCCGATCATGCGCTGGAGATGGATCGGATGCCCCTGGCCGCGATCGACCGTCGCGCGGCGCTGGCCCAAATCCCAAGCTTGATCAAAGCGTATCTGCGGCTTGGCGGTTTTGTCGGGCAGGGGGCTTATGTCGACCATGATTTCAACACCATCGACGTCTGTCTTTTGATGGACACCGCGCGCATGGTCAGCCGGTACAAAAGCTACTACACCCGCAATGCCGGTTAGCGCTCGGCCGACGGGGCCGCGGCAGCGCGGGCTTGAGAACGGGACAGGACGTGCGGCGCAAGCCAGGCGCGGTGGGCGTTTGAGAGCGGCGTGCGCACTGGGCCCAACGATTGCGCGGCAAGACAGCGCCCGCAAGCCCCTGCACGCAGCGGCTTTGTCCGCCAAGGAGCATTGCGCTGCGCGGCAGGCGGGGCGCGCTTTTCGCCGGCGCATCTGGGACCGTCGGTCGCGCGTTGTGCCCCAGACGTCAGTCTGGCCATCGGTGCGGCGGTGTGGCGATCCCAATGCCGCGCTGTCGCGCTTGCCCGCGTGGTCTTTGCGTGCGACCGCTCGGGGCCGGGGCGGGATCGCGCAGGCGGTCGGTCAACGCCGTTCGGCGCTGCAGCGCCCGGCGGGCGCACAACACGCTTCTGCATCCAAGGCGCCAGTCCAGTTTTGCGGTGGCGCGGTCGATGCCGGCGCGTGTGCGATTGCGACGGCGCCTGCGGAGGCGGCGCATAGGGTCGGTGAGCGCGCACCGCCGCCCCCAACGCCGCCCTGGACGGTCGGTCTGGCCGCCGCGCGCGCGCCCGGCTTCGCCGCAGTGCGTGGCGCGGACGGCGCAACAGCGTCGTTGCGCCTATGGCGCGCAGGTCTCCCGGCCTTTGAGGCGTGCTAGGGGCGATGGCAACGGACCAAAACCACCCTCGCCCCGCTGCCCCGCCGCCAAGACCGGATGCGCGCGCGCAAGCCGGGCTGCCGGACAGCGCCGGGACACGCACCGGGGCAGAGGGTGCGGCGGGTGTAACATGGGTTGGCGCAGTGCCGCCGGATCTGCCCCGACCCGCGATTTGGCAACGCCTTGCCGGTGCGGTCCGGGCGCTGGTTCTTGTCTTGATGACCTACGCGCTGACGCCCGTGCATCTTCTGGCAAACCGCGCAAGCCCACGGGCGGGCATGGCCGTGGCGCGGGCCTGGGCGCGCCTGAACCTGGCGCTTTGCGGTCTGCGCCTGACCCGACGCGGCGCGGTTATGCCCGAGGCGGGCGCCCTGGTCGCCAACCATGCCGGATGGATCGACATATTCACCCTGCTCGCGGCGGCGCCGGTCCATTTTGTCTCCAAGCGCGAGGTGCGCGACTGGCCGGTCGTCGGCCGTCTCTCGCGTCAGATCGACCCCGTTTACATCGACCGCAGCCGCAACGCGACGCCTGCCAACACCGCGCTTTTGCGCGCGCGGCTATCGGCGGGCGCCCGGATCTGCCTGTTCCCTGAGGGGACGAGCACGGACAGCCGGCGCGTCCTGCCCTTCAAATCCTCGCTGTTCGGCGTCTTTTATGGGCCCGAACGGCACTCTTCTGCGCTGGTTCAGCCGGTCAGCATCATCTACCGCGCGCCGCCCACCTTGCCGCACAGCTTCTTTGGATGGTGGGGCGCGATGGCGCTCGGCGGGCATCTTTGGTCCGTGTTTACACTGTCTTGGGGTGGCGCAGTGGAGGTCGTGTTCCACCCGCCGCTAAGCCCGGCCGATTTCGATGGGCGGAAGGCGTTGGCGCGCGCCTGCGAAGATCGCGTGCGCGCGGGCGTCGAGGCGGGCCTCGCAAGAGAGGTTTAGGCGGGCCTTGCTGGGGGATTGAGGCTGGCAGCGTGGGGCGTATGGGCGATGTAGGCCCCGCGGCTATGGGCGTGGTTGGTGATGCTGCGGGCGGTCTGGGTGGCGCCCTACCGCAGGCTTGGCACGGACGAAGCGTTGGTGCGCGCGGTGGATCTCGCGCAATGAAGAGCACAGAGAAGGCCGCAGTGAGGGGTGACCGAAGGCCCAAGCATTGCTGCGCTGGGCGCCAGTGGCTTCTGTCAGCCTGGCCTCAGGCGCCCCCGGACTGGGCGCGTGGTGCACCGGGGCTTCGGTTCTCATCGGTGCGCTGACCCGGCGGCGGAGTGTGGCCGGTCGCGCGCGAGAAGACGCACGCCATCCGCGCGGCAGCCAGGCCTTCACGGACGACCAAGCGAACAAATGCCTATCGTGAAAACCCTGAACCCCACAGCGCTGCCTGACATCAAAGATTTCAACGCGTTATGAGATGTTCGATGCTCCAGGTCTTTCACGAAACGCGAGAGGCGAGGTTCAAAAGCCGCCTGGCCAGCACATGGCCCCGCACGTGCCTTTGGCCGATAACGGCGCCTCCGCGCAGGTCTCGGCAAGTGCCCGAAAGGCCAAGCCCCGCGCCCCCATCAGACGAAGCTCGGCGCGTCCAAAGGGGCATCAAACGCGCGGTCGGCGGGCCAAATCCTGTGCCCTCTACAGAGCCAAGACATGCTCCTCCCCCATCTTTCAAACCTGCGCACTCTGCCCGCGCCCGCCACGCGCGGGCAGAGCGCAATCGCAGGGTCGCTGCCGGATCCGATTTTGGCGCTACGTGGTTTCCGCGCCGCGTTCGGTGGGCGCCTCCGACATGGCGCTGTGAAAGGCGGACAGGGTGTCAGCGGCGTCCGCGCTGTCCCAGATTTCCGGGCCGAGCGCGAAAAAATCGACGACGCCGGCCAACGCACCGATGCGCGCCAGCGTGAGACCGCCCTCGGCAATCACCGGAAGCTCGATCATTTCCGACCACCAGGCGAAAAGTGCCGCGGGCGCCTCGGCTCCGTCGCCAAGTTCGGGGGCAGCGCTGACCGGGCCGAACGCGATGTAGTCGGCCCCAGCCTCCCCCGCGGTCAGGCCGGCATGACGCGATACGCCGCACGCGGCCCCCACAATCGCATCCCCGCCCAAAAGCGTGCGCGCCGCCCGCACCCGGGCCGCGCCATCGGGCAGATGCACCCCGTCAAGGCCAAGCGGTTGCACAAGCTGCAGATGATCCGCGATGACCAGGGCGACATCGCGGGCGTGGGCGACAGGGCGCAGCGCATCGGCGACCCGCCCGATCTCGCCCACATCGCGGGACGCAAGCGCCAGACGCAAGCACGCCACCGGTGCGGCATCAAGCACGGCGCCAAGCCGGTCGGCGAACCGCGAAAGCTCAAACCGGTCGGGGGTGACAAGATAAATCTGAGGATGGAGCGCGTCGGACATCACACTGCTTTCAGTCCGGCCTTCAGCGCCGGTTATCAGGGCGGATGGCCCCGGATCGTAAGGGGCAGGACGCCCCGGGTCGTTCGGGGGCGAGCGCCCCATGTCGTTCGGGGGCGAGCGCCTGATGTCATTGGGGGGCAAGCGCCCCTGGTCGTTCTGGGCCCGGGGCCCAGCGGTCCTGGCCTTCTACCCCCAGCGTGGGCAAGGCGTCCAGCGCCATTCCCTTTGCAACTTCCTCGCGCGCGCATTAGGTCACGGACAGGTAAAGCGGGGATCGGGCATGGCGTTTTTCTCAAAGCTGAAAGAGCGGTTGTTCAAATCTTCGTCGAAGCTTGAGGACAATCTCGAAGCTCTGGTGGACGCGGCGGACGAAGCGGCGCCAACCGTGGCAGAGCCCGCGCCAGATCCAAAACCGGAACCGCCGGCAGAGCTGGAGCCCGCCGATACGGCCGATGCCGCCGCTTCACCGGGCCTGATCGGCCGCTTGATCGGGCGCAATCCTGGCGGCGAGAAAGCCCGCGTTCTTGACGACGCGATGCTGGAAAGCCTGGAGGAGGCGCTGATCCAATCGGACATGGGCGTCGATACGGCCCTGAAGGTCGCGGCGCAAATGGCCGAGGGACGGTTTGGCCGCCGGCTGTCGGTGCCAGACATCAAACGGCTGCTTGCGGCAGAGATCGCAGCCATCCTCGACCCCGTGGCGCGGCCCATGCCGCTTTACCCCAGTCGCCCGCAGGTGGTGCTGGTGGTTGGGGTCAATGGGTCGGGCAAGACCACGACAATCGGAAAATTGGCCAGCCAATTCAAGGCGGCTGGAAAATCGGATGTGAATGACGACGGGGACACGAACCGAGAGGCCGCGGTC
>CALCPC010000553.1 GCA_937900975.1 uncultured Paracoccaceae bacterium | reverse complement strand
CGCGCGCCGCGGGCCGCGACCGCCAGGATCAAAAGCGCCGCCAAAATGCCGGCTGCCGTCCACAGCGCGAGCACGGGGATGCCCGAAAGCCACGCGGCGATCCCGACAAAACCGGCCGCCAAACGCCCACTGGCCAGCAGAAAGCGGCGGCCGGGCAGCGCCGCCGCCCCGTCGGTCGCGTCGCGAAAAAGACCGGCGGCGCGGATTTCCCGCGTTCGGGCAAGCGGCCAGATCGTGAAGATCAGCGCCGTCAGAAGACCGTAAAGCGCGGCCTCCGCCAAGGGCCCGGGGTAGACGCCGAAAAGCGCAGGCACGGGCAGCCTGTCGGCCAGGAATGGTCCGAAAAGCGTCGGCACACCCGCCCCCAGCAAAAGCCCACGCGCAACGCCAAGAAGCGACAAAAGCCCGATCTGCGTAAGATAGACGGCAAAGATCGTGCCGCCCGTCGCCCCGAGGGTTTTGAGCGTCGCAATCGTCTCGGTCTTCGCGTCGAGATAGGCGCGCACGGCCGCCGAGACGCCGACACCGCCAACGGCAAGCCCGGCAAGGCCGACCAGCACCAGAAACGCGCTCAAGCGATCGACAAAGCGCGAGATCCCGGGCGTGCCATTGCGATTGTCGCGCCACCGCAAACCGCTGTCGCGAAATGCGGCGAGCGCTTCGGTGCGGAGCGCGGACGCCTCCGCCCCGGGCGCAAGCCGCAGACGGTAGGCCGTGTCAAACAAGGTGCCGGGCGACAAAAGCCCGCTGTCCGAAAGGGCTGCGGTCAGAACCAGGACGCGGGGGCCAAGCGCGAAGCCGGCGGGCAGACCGGCGGGCTCGCGCGTCAGGGCTGCGCGCAACTCAAAGGTTTGGGTGCCTAGCCGCAGACGGTCGCCAGGGGCGAGCCCCAGCCGGCTGATCAAGACCTGTTCCGCGACGAGCCCCGGGACCCCATCCCGGGTTGCGAGCGCATCGGCCAAGGCAATCGGCGGGTCGAGCGCGACGGTGCCGAACAGCGGATAGGCCGCGTCGACGCCCTTGATTTGTGCCAGCGCGCGCACGGTCTCGCCGGACACCTCCGTGGTCGCCATCGACCGGAAGTCGACGATTTCCGAGATGTCCTCGGCCGCGGCGTCAAGCCAGGCGCGCTCCGCATCGGTGGCAAATCGGTAGGTAAACCGTGCTTCGGCGTCGCCGCCGAGAAGCGCCGAGGATTGTGCC
>CALCPC010000552.1 GCA_937900975.1 uncultured Paracoccaceae bacterium | reverse complement strand
TCTGTGCCGTTGACGGCGATCCGGTGATGCGCATACCCCTCATTGTTCAGGAGTCCGCTATTATCGCCTCCTTCGTCAGGCCCCCGGGCACGACGGTGATCGGCACCGGCATGCTGCCCGAGCGTCGGCCCACAAGCTCGCTGACCAAATGCCCGGGCCCATCGCCCTTGGCATTGGCGCCAAGCACCAGCACGCCGATTTCAGGGTCCTTTCCGATGTGATCGATCAAGGCTTGGACCTTCTCGCCCTCTCGGATGGCAAGGGTCGGGGTGACGCCTTCGACCTTTTCCATGCGCTCCTTGAAGATCTGAAAATGCGCCTCGATCTTTTCCCGGGCCTCGGCACGCATAACCTCGGCCACGCCGATCCAATGCTGAAACTCCTCCGGCGCGATAATGGCCAGGATCTCTACCCCGCCGCCGGTCTTAGAGGCGCGAATGGCGGCGAAGCGCATCGCGTTCAGGCTTTCCGGACTGTCGTCGAGCACAACCAGAAATTTGCGCACACGCCTCTCCCTTGGCTGTTGCGACGCTCGAACTGTCGGAGATGCGGCGCCGGGGTGCAAGGTTTTTAGGCAAGGCGCCCCGGGATCCGTCCCCGGCCCCTTTCGCAAGGCGGCGGCACAGGCTAGGGTTCGCGCACGGCACCCTGCCCATCCGGCGGGCAGCACGGGGCAAGGGGGCCACAGCGTTGACGCCGTCGCAAGATCAGGTCTGGCGCGCCATCGGCATCAGCCTGATCGCGCTGGTGTGTTTCGACATCATGGGACTGGTGATCAAACACCTGTCGCCCCGCTATGCGGCGTCGGAGCTTTCGGCCTATCGCAACCTTCTTGGCCTGATCCCCAGCGCGCTGGTGCTTGCGCTGTCGCGGGAGTGGCACGCGGGGGGGCGCAAGCTTTTGATCCGGCAGTGGCCGCTGGCGCTCCTGCGCGGGGCGATGGTGACGCTTGCGCAGCTTTCGTTCTATCTCGCGCTCGGCAAGATCGCCTTTGCGACAGCGACCACGATCTCCTATTCCAACGCGCTTTTCATCACCGCGATATCGGTGCCGCTTTTGGGTGAAAAGGTCGGCTGGATCCGCTGGTCGGCGGTTCTGATCGGCTTCGCTGGGGTCGTTTTGATCGTGAACCCGGGCAGCGACACCTTCACGGTCGAGGCGCTGCTGCCGTTGGCTGCGGCCTTTCTCTACGCGCTTGTGGCCACAACGGCGCGGCTGATCGACCGCGATGTGCCAAGCCCGCTGGTCAACGTTTACTCGCAATCCTCGGCGGCGGTGTTCGCTGTGCTGATCACGCTGTCGACATCGGGCTTCTCGCCCGTTGCCTCAACCGCTGACGCGGCTTGGATCTTTACGATGGGGATCGCGGGGGGGATCGCTGTGCTCTGCCTGATCACTGCGTTTCGCATGACAGAGCCGACGAACCTTGCCCCCTTCACCTATTTCGGCATCCCGTTGGCGTTCCTTCTTGGCTGGCTCGTCTTTGGAGAGGCGCCTTGGGCGGATCTCTTCCCCGGTGCATTCCTTATCGCCGCGGGCGGTCTGATGATCGTTTGGCGCGAGCGCCGGCTGAAACGGCGGGAGGAGGAACTGTCCCGCGGGCGCCCGGTGTGAGCGCGCACGCCGCGGCCTGGACGGATCTCTGCGCGGCCGACGCGCTTCGGCCCGAAACCGCGCGGCGCGTGGACCTCGGCGGGCGCACTTACGCGGTTTTTCGCGGGCTCGACGACGGCTATTATTGCAGCGATGGGCTCTGCCCGCACGAGGCGGCGCATCTGGCCCGTGGCACCGTTTCCGGCACGCGGGTGGAATGCCCCCGCCATGGCCTCCGCTTCGATCTTGCAAGCGGCCGGCGACGCGGTCTGCCGGCCTGTCCGGACCTTATGGTCTATCCAGTGCGCCTTCGCCATGGCCGGGTCGAGGCGCTGATCCCCAAGGACGACCCGGCCCCCGCGCAGTGATGGGGGCCCCGCAGGCCCGCGGCGGATGGGGGTGGGCGGGTGGGCCATCTGCCGCGGGCGTGCGGGGCGGTGGCGCCTCATAACGTTTGGTGAAAAACCCGCTTCACACAGCTTTGCCCGACATCAAAAAATCAACGCGTTCTCTGATGCTCGATGCTTCAAGTGCTTCACGAACCGCCTTCGGACGCCCCACTCCAATCGACACTGCGCATCTCGTTCAAGCGCGACGCAGTACGCTCAAACTCGAACGCGCCCGCGCCTTCGGTGTAGAGCGCCTCGGGCTCCGCCGCCGC
>CALCPC010000551.1 GCA_937900975.1 uncultured Paracoccaceae bacterium | reverse complement strand
GCCCCATAAATCCATCGGGTTCACGGTGTTTGTTCTGGCTGTGCTGCGGGTCGGGTGGCGCCTTGCCAACCGCAACACCCCAGCACTGCCGACCGGCATGCCGCGGTGGCAGGTCGTGTCGTCCCATCTGTCGCACTATGCGTTGTATGCGCTGATCTTGATCATGCCGCTTTCGGGCTGGCTGATGGTGACATCCTCGCCGTTGAACGATCCCGACGCCTATATCCCCGTCGACAACATGGTGTTTGGGCTGTTTCACATGCCCGACCCCTATCCGCGCGGGTCCGAGGCGCTGTCCGAGACGTTTCACATCGTCCACTCTCTGGCGGGCAAGCTGATGGCGCTGATCTTGGTGGCGCATGCCGGCGCGGCGTTAAAGCACCATTTCGTCGACCGCGACACCGTTCTTCGGCGCATGATCACAGGCTAGAGATGTCTTCAAACCCCTGATCCTAAATGAGTTTCTGCGCTAGCCGCGTGTGTCGGCGCAGTTTAGATTGACGCCAAGGGCCCTGCCACCTACCGTCGGGCAAAAATCCGATGGGAGGGATAAAATGGCCGACCACGCCCCGCTGGCGGATCGCTGGCAGGAGGAGGCGGTTGTCGGGCTCGACGCGCCGGGACTGCTGCTGTATCGGTCTAACCTTCTGGGCTCCGACCTGGCTGTCACGAACTTCGGCGGTGGCAACACCTCGGCCAAGCTGATGGAGACCGACCCGTTGACCGGCGCGCCGGTCGAGGTGCTGTGGGTCAAAGGCTCGGGCGGCGACCTCGGCTCGATGGGGCGGGCAGGGTTCGCGACGCTTTACCAGGAAAAACTGCAGCAGCTGCGTGAGATCTATCGGGGGCCGGCGCATGAGGATGAGATGGTGGCGCTGTTTAGCCACTGCACGTTCAACCTCAACCCCCGCGCGCCCTCAATCGACACGCCGCTGCATGCTTTCGTCCCCCACGCCCATGTCGACCATGTCCACCCCGACGCGCTGATCGCAATCGCCGCCTCAGCGGATGCGGAGCGTCTGACCGAGACGGTTTTCGGCGGCGAGATCGGCTATCTGCCATGGCGCCGCCCGGGGTTTGAGCTGGGGCTTTGGATCGGCGATCTTGCCACGCAAAGGCCAGAGCTGCAGGGCGTCGTGCTGGGCGGGCATGGCATTTTCACCTGGGGGCCGACGGCGCGGGCGTGCTATCAAACGACGCTGCGAACCCTGGCGCGCGCCGACCGCTGGGTGGAGGAGACGCGCAGCCGCCCGGCCTTTGCCGGCGCGCGGATCGCCGCCGCGCCCGCCGAAGCGCGGGCCAATGCGGCCGCCCGGCTGATGCCGGCGATCCGGGGGCTGATCTCAACCGACACGCCGAAGGTCGGGCATTTTACCGACACGGACACGGTGCTGGAGTTTGTGAATTCCAACGCGCTGGCCACGCTCGCCCCGCTTGGCACCTCCTGCCCCGACCATTTCTTGCGCACAAAGATCCGCCCCCTCGTCCTGCCCGACGCGGCGGGGGCCGAGGCCCTGCCCGCGCTGATCGCGGACTACCGCGACGGGTACAGCGCCTATTATGAGCGCTGCAAACGCCCCGACAGCCCGCCGCTGCGCGATCCCAACCCGGTTGTCTACCTCGCGCCGGGGCTTGGGATGAGGACTTTTGCCAAGGACAAGGCGACAGCGCGGGTCTCGGCTGAATTTTATGTCAACGCGATCAATGTGATGCGGGGCGCGTCCGGGGTAAGCCAGTATCGCGGCCTGCCCGAGCAAGAAGCCTTCGACATTGAGTATTGGTTGTTGGAGGAGGCAAAGCTGCAGCGGATGCCGCCCCCAAAACCGCTGGCCGGGCGCGTCGCGCTGGTCACGGGGGCGGCCGGCGGGATCGGGCGCGCGACGGCGCGGCGGCTTCTGGCCGAGGGCGCGGCGGTGATTGCGGCCGATATCGACGCCGCAGCGCTTGACGCGGCACTGGGTGCGCTTCGCGCCGATTTCGGCGCCGATCAGGTCCAGGGCGTTCGGATGGATGTGACCGACGAGGCCGCGGTCGACGCGGCCTTCGCGGACGACGCGCGGCGCAGCCGCGAAAGATAGGAAGCGCACACGACAGAGCAACCAGCACGAGAAACAATAAAATAAT
>CALCPC010000550.1 GCA_937900975.1 uncultured Paracoccaceae bacterium | reverse complement strand
GCCTGCAACGCGGCCGGTGGCTCTCACCACGCGGGACCCGAGGGCGGGGCAGGGGTTTGCATCTTCAACGATGGCGCCGTGGCCGCGCGGGCGCTGGTGGACGCGGGCGTTGTCGGGCGGGTTCTGGTTGTCGATCTCGACGTGCACCAGGGCGACGGCACGGCGCGGATCTTTGCCGATGACCCCAGCGTTTTTACGCTGTCGGTCCATGCCGAACGCAACTATCCGACCGAAAAAGCGACCTCTGACCGCGATGTCGCGCTGCCCGATGGACTGGGCGACGCCGAGTATCTGGCCGCTGTTGGCGCTGTGCTTGACGATGTGTTGGCGGTTTTCGACCCCGATCTGGCCTTCTACAACGCCGGCGTCGATCCCCATCGCAACGACCGGCTTGGGCGGCTGGCCCTGTCCGACGCGGGTCTTGGCGCCCGCGACGCCCTTGTACTGGGGCGGCTCCGCCGGGCCGGCATCCCCGTCGCGGGTGTGCTTGGCGGCGGCTACGACAACGATGTCCCGGCTTTGGGTCAGCGCCATGCCAACCTTTTTATCGAGGCCGCGCGCCTGCAAACTTGATATAGGCAAAGCAACCTAGGAAAAATGTGTTGAAAACAACTGCAACCTCGCAGTCACTTTGAGAGAATGCTATAACACCCAAAAGTCATTTTACCAGTTACAGCCGAAAAGTCGGAGGATTTGGCGATGGACAACATTCAAGGGGACGTTGTGGCGATGCTGACCGAGGCCGAGCGTAAGGGCCTGGCAGAGATCGCGGCCGATCCCAGGGTCGAAAGCTATGCTCTTTTCACCCGTTATGGCGAGGAGCTTGGCGGCAACGCCGCGGAAAGCGACCTGGTTCCCGTTTGCTCGAACCTGATCGATATCGCCGCAAGCTTTGCCGACCACCTTGGCGAAGAGATGCAGTGCCGCGAAATGGCCATCGAGGGGGAGGAGCGGGACGTTACCATTCTGGGACTGAAGGCCATGAACGTTGTGGTCGTGCGCGAAAAGGGTGCGCGTGCGCGGGGGAGACTGTCCCATGTCGATTGAGGCGACGCTTGAGAAAATCGCAACCAAGGTCGACGGCGTTCTGGCGGCCGTGTTGGTCCATGAGGGGGGCGTTGTGGCGCATCTTGACGGCCCCTATTCGGTGTTGCCCCAAGACGATATCGCCGATCTTGCGATCTCGGCCTTTGCAATGATCGATGAGGTCGAGACGGTCACGGGCGGGGCGAAATCGATCGCGTTTGAGTTTGAGAACCAGTCGCTTTTGATCCGTCGGATCGAACAGGCGGTGCTGTTGTTGATCCTTGAGCCCCTGCGCGAAGCGCAGATGCGCAAACTGAAAGTGGGCGTGAACGTCTTTTTGAAGCCGATCAAAACGCTGCTTGAGGACATGCCGCCGCCCGAACGGGCGGTTTCGGACATGCGTGCCAAAACGCTTCGGGCCAAACGCTTTGAACCCGAGGATCTTTTGCCGCGAGAGCCGGAAGAGCCGCTGTCGTTAGAGCAGCCGGTGAGGGCGGAGGAAAAGCCCGAGAAAAAGAAAAAGCGGTTTTATCGCGGGATCGAATATTAGGGCGCCCGGTCAAGGACGCCGTCGCCAACACCGCCCAACCCGGTGGCCGGATATGCGACACGCGCGGCGTTGCGCGCTGTCCGGGCGCAGTTGTTTGGCACTGACCCCGGGGCTCACTTTCCGCCGAAAGGCCACGCGCCGGCCGCGCAAGCGATCCGGTGCCCCCCGTCAACCGGGCGGGCGCCATGCCCGCTTGCCGGTTCCGCACAGTCTGCTGACAGTCCCAAAACCTGCGGCGGTCGCGGCTTTTGGCCAAGGTCGGAGGTCGCAAACCGCTGGCGCGTCAGCGTGAACGGTTTCCAGCAAGGCCCGGCTTGGGGCCTCGATCTTACATAAAGCCGAGTTCGAGCCGGGCCGCGTCGGACATCATGTCCATGCCCCATTGCGGCTCCCACACCAGGGCGACATTGACGGATTGAACGCCCGGCAATGGCTCCACCGCTTCGGCGACCCAACCCGGCATCTCGCCCGCAACGGGACAGCCCGGCGCCGTCAGCGACATCAGGATGCCAACCTCTCCCGCCTCCGACACCTCGATTGTATAGATCAGGCCGAGGTCGAAGATGTTGACCGGGATCTCCGGATCGTAGACCGAGCGGCACGCCTCTACGATACTGTCGTAAAGCGGATGGTCCGTGGTCGACGGTTTGATAAGGGGCGTCCCCTCCACCATCTGGTCACTGCTCATCGCGCGCTCCCTCCCGTTCCTCGCACCGATATATATGCAGTGCGCGCGGCGGGTAAAGCAGGGGGCGTTGCGATTTGCGGATTGCCGCGGCAATCGGGCGCCACGGCAGGCCAGCGTTTGCGCCGGAAACGGCTGCGACGGCCAAGCCTAGTCTCGTCCTGCCACAACAAAGGCCAGCACATAGCCGACGAGAAGAAACAGGGTACCGACGAAAAACCGCCCGGCCGCGTGCTTAAGATGCCCCCAAGGCTCCGCGTCCACAAGCGCGGGCTCTTCGGCCAGCGCCATGATCGGGATCGTGTCCCCCCGCTCGGTTTCCCTAAAAAGCCCGCGCGACACCGGCGCTTCGGTCGAAACGGTGGTATCGCCGGCTGTGTATCGCACCGTAAAGGACCGGTCGCGCGACAGATCGAAAAGCACGTTGAACATGTTGAAGTTGCTGCTGGCCGAGCCGCCGATCACGTCGACGCTGCGGTCTGTCACAACGCCTTGCGTTTCATAGCCGGCAGTCTGGATCCGATAGCCATTATAGGCGATCGGGGCATTATAGGCGAAGATGCCGATCCCACCCAGGATAAGGGCAAGCCCAATCGGTTTGTCGAGCGCCATCGCAATCCTTTCGTGCCCTGGGAAATGGTTATAGTGCAGGGGGCGTCTGTGGCGAGCACAGGGGATAGGGCGGCGTGCTGAGGGCCAGATGCAAAAGGTAGAGTTCAGGATCGAGGCGCGGGACGGCGCGGCGCGACAAGGCCAGTTGGTGCCGCCGCGGGGCGCGCTCCGCACGCCCGCCTTCATGCCCGTCGGGACCGCCGCCACGGTCAAGGCGATGCTGCCCGAAAGCGTGCGCCAGACCGGTGCCGACATTCTGCTTGGCAACACTTATCACCTAATGCTGCGCCCCGGGGCAGAGCGGGTGGCCCGGCTTGGCGGGTTGCACGCCTTTATGAATTGGGAGCGGCCGATCCTTACCGATTCCGGCGGCTTCCAGGTGATGAGCCTCGCCGATCTGCGCAAACTGACCGAGGAGGGCGTGACCTTCCGCTCCCACATCGATGGATCGCGGCATATGCTGTCGCCTGAGAGTTCGATGGAGATCCAGCGCCTGCTCGGCTCTGACATTGTGATGTGCTTTGACGAATGCCCCGCGCTGCCCGCGCCGAGAGAGCGGATCGCGGAAAGCATGACCTTGTCGATGCGCTGGGCCGCGCGCTCTCGCGATGCGTTTGGCGACCGGCCGGGGCATGCGCTTTTCGGGATCCAGCAGGGGGGGCTAGAGCCCGATTTGCGCGCCGCCTCGGCCGAGGCGCTGCGGGCAATCGGGTTCGATGGCTATGCTGTCGGCGGTCTGGCGGTGGGGGAGGGGCAGGCGGCGATGTTCGGCGTCCTGGACTACGCGCCGGGGCAATTGCCCGCCGACAAGCCGCGGTATCTGATGGGGGTGGGCAAGCCCGACGATCTTGTCGGCGCGGTCGTGCGCGGCATCGACATGTTCGACTGCGTCTTGCCGTCGCGCTCTGGCCGGACGGGCCAGGCGTTGACCCGACGGGGGCCGGTCAACATCAAGAACGCCCGGCATGCCGACGACCCGCGTCCGCTGGATGCCGAGTGCACATGCCCGGCCTGCCGCGCCTATTCGCGTGCTTATTTGCACCACGTCTTCCGGTCTGGCGAGATCATCGCCTCGATGCTGCTGACTTGGCACAACCTCCATTATTATCAGGAGTTGATGTCCGGGCTGCGCGCCGCGATCTCTGCCGGTACGCTGGCCGCCTATGCAGCCGCCTTCGAAGCCGCCTATCGGGGCGGGGACATTGATGCGCTGTGACGGGGGCGGTGCGGGGATTAACCGATTTACCAATCTCGGTTGCCATTCCCGCGCGGACGCGCCTAGGTTTGCGAAAGTGCCCCGCTTGAAAGCCGGGGGTGGGAGGTCCACCTTCTAAAGTTCAATGGAGGCGCACGCGCTGCCGACGTTCGGGGCCGTGAGACCTTGCAGAGGTAAGGAAGACTTATGACAGATCAGAGCAGCATCACCCATCCCGTCCTGCCGCTGCGCGATATCGTGGTGTTTCCACAGATGATCGTGCCGCTTTTCGTCGGGCGCGAAAAATCGGTTCAAGCGTTGGAAGAGGTGATGCGCGACGACAAGCAGATCCTGTTGTCGAGCCAGATGGACCCGAGTGAGGAGGATCCGACCGAAGATGGGATCTACCGCATCGGCGTTGTCGCCAATGTCCTGCAACTGCTTAAACTGCCCGATGGCACTGTCAAAGTGCTGGTCGAAGGCCGTCAACGCGCGCGGAGCGAGCGGTTCATCGACAATGACGCGTTTTTTGAGGCTGAGGCCGCGCTGATCGAAGAGACGCCCGGCGACGAAGAGACCGTGACCGCGCTCGCAGGCTCGATCAGCGAGGAGTTTGAGCGCTACTCAAAGCTCAATAAAAACGTCCCCGAAGAGGCCGTCAGCGCTGTCGCCGAGACGGAGGGCGCGTCGAAGCTGGCCGATACGGTCGCCGGCCATCTTGGCGTGAAGCTTGAGGAAAAACAGGACCTTCTGGAGACGTTCGACGTGGGCGAACGGCTGGAGAAGATCTATGGCCTCATGCAGGGGGAAATGTCCGTCCGCCGCGTCGAGAAAAAGATCAAAAGCCGGGTCAAGACGCAGATGGAGCGGACCCAGCGCGAGTATTATCTGAACGAGCAGATGAAGGCGATCCAGCGGGAGTTGGGCGAGGGCGGCGACGGCAGCGACGACGCCAGTGAATACGAGCGCAAGATCGAAGAGACGAAACTGTCCAAAGAGGCGAACGAAAAGGCCGAGGCGGAGCTGAAAAAGCTGCGCAATATGAGCCCGATGTCGGCCGAGGCGACGGTGGTTCGCAACTATCTGGACTGGATGCTGTCGATCCCTTGGGGCAAACGCAGCCGCATCAAGAAAGATCTGCCCAACGCCGAGAAGATCCTCGACAAGGATCACTATGGGCTTGAGAAGGTGAAGGAGCGGATCGTCGAGTATCTGGCGGTCCAACAGCGCAGCACGAAGCTGCGCGGCCCGATCTTGTGCCTTGTCGGGCCGCCGGGCGGCGGCAAGACCAGCCTTGGCAAATCCGTCGCGCGGGCCACAAATCGGGAGTTCATTCGCATCAGCCTTGGCGGTGTGCGCGACGAATCCGAGATCCGGGGCCACCGCCGGACTTACATTGGCTCCATGCCGGGCAAGATTATCCAATCGATGAAAAAGGCCAAGACGGTTAACCCGCTGATCCTGCTCGATGAAATCGACAAAATGGGCCAGGATTTCCGGGGCGATCCCGCGTCGGCGATGCTGGAGGTTCTGGATCCAGAGCAGAACAGCACGTTCATGGACCATTACCTGGAGGTGGAGTACGACCTCTCCAACGTGATGTTCATCACGACCGCAATCTCCTACAACATGCCGCGGCCTTTGCTGGACCGAATGGAGATCATCAGTCTTTCGGGCTACACCGAGGACGAAAAGCGAGAGATCGCGCGTCAGCATCTTTTGGACAAGCAGCTAAAGGGCCATGGCCTGAAGGCCGGTGAGTTCGAGCTGACCGATGCCGCCTTGACCGACATCATCCGGTACTACACCCGCGAAGCCGGCGTTCGGAACCTGGAGCGGGAGCTGGCCAAGCTGGCGCGCAAAGCGGTGACGAAGATCGTGAAGAAAGAGGTGGAGACACTTGTTGTCACACCGGAAAACCTAGAGGAGCTTTTGGGCGTCAAGCGGTTCAAATATGGGCTGGCGGAGGACGAAGACAGCGTCGGCGTAACCACAGGTCTGGCCTGGACCGAGGTTGGCGGCGATCTTCTGTCGATCGAGGCGCTGAAACTGCCCGGTAAGGGGCGGATGAAGACGACCGGCAAGCTGGGCGATGTGATGAAGGAAAGCATCGACGCGGCCAGTTCCTATGTCCGTTCCAAAAGCCCCGATCTCGGCGTGAAGCCGCCGCAGTTCGAGAAGATCGACATTCACGTCCATGTGCCCGAGGGCGCCACACCGAAGGACGGGCCCTCGGCGGGGATCGCGATGGTGACGTCGATCGTCTCGGTCTTGACCGGGATCCCGGTGCGGCGTGACGTGGCGATGACGGGCGAGGTGACGTTGCGCGGCAACGTTTTGCCCATCGGCGGGCTGAAGGAAAAGCTTCTGGCGGCGTTGCGCGGTGGGATCACGACGGTGCTTATCCCGAAAGACAACGTCAAGGACCTCCGCGACAACCCCGATATCGTCTAATATGGGCTGACGATCCTTCCCGTGGCCGATGTGACGGAGGTGTTGGCCACCGCGCTGACCGAAATGCCCACGGCGATTGAGTGGGATGAGGCCGCTGAGGAGGCTGCACAGGCCGCCGCGGCCGCGAAAAGCGCCGATCTCGGGGCCGCCGGCGCCGCGACGCACTAGCCATCTGCGGGGCATTCTGGTTTGGAAAGGCCAGGATGCCCCGGAGGTGCGGCTTTGCCCTGCGCTTTGCGATGACGCTTTGGCGATAGCCGTCAGGCCGACGCCGTGCGCAAATGCCGCGCCGGTGGGATATAGGGTGAGCGCGCACATCTGCT
>CALCPC010000549.1 GCA_937900975.1 uncultured Paracoccaceae bacterium | reverse complement strand
GCGAACCAGGCCTTTGCCGCGACCTTTGCGGCCGAGGCCCGCGTGCTCGACGTGTTTTGCCATGTCGGTGGGTTTGCCTTGGCGGCCTTGGCCGCCGGGGCGCGTTCGGCACTCGGCATCGATCAGTCCGCGGCCGCGCTGGACCTGGCGCGCCATGGCGCTGAGAAGAGCGGTGTCGCCGACCGCTTTACCGCCCGCCACGGCGACGCATTCCAAGCGATGGAGGCGCTTGCCGCCGAGGGCGCGGCGTTTGATCTGGTGATTTGCGATCCACCGGCCTTTGCGCCCTCCAAATCGGCGCTTGAGGCGGGATTGCGGGCCTATGAGAAAGTCGCGCGTCGGGCGGCCGGTTTGGTGGCGCCCGGCGGGATCTTGGTCCTTTGCTCCTGCAGCCATGCGGCCGATCTTGCCAAGTTTCGCACGGTAAGTCTGCGCGGCGTCGGCAAGGCGGGACGCGCGGCGCAGATCGTGCACACGGGCGGCGCGGGACCCGCTCCTCCGGTGCATCCGGCCCTGGCCGAAACCGCCTATCTTAAGGCGTTGTTTCTGCGGCTGGACTGATGCGCGTGCTGCTGGATGCCAACGTCCTTTTCCCGACAGTGATGCGGGAAGTGCTGCTTGGATGTGCCCGCGCGGGGCTGTTGCAGCCGCTTTGGTCGCCCCGGATCCTAGAGGAATGGCGCCGCGCTGCGGGGCGAAAAGGCCCGGCCGCCGCGGCGGCGGTCGGGGTCGAAATCGCGTTGGTCACCGCCGCTTGGCCGGAAGCTGCGGTCCTGCCGGACCCCGAGGTTGAGGCCGCGCTTTGGCTTCCCGACGCCAATGACGTGCATGTGATGGCGGCGGCACTCGCCGGCCAAGCGGAGGTGTTGATGACGTTGAACGCCCGCGATTTTCCAACGCGGATCTTGGCAAAGCACGGCCTGCTGCGCCGCGATCCGGATGGGTTTCTGGCAGAGCTTGCGGTTGAGACGGCGGTGGTCGCCGATGCCGTCGCGGTGGCGCATCGACGGGCCGAGCAGGCGTCGGGCGCCGACCAGCCGCTGCGCCCCCTTTTGAAACGCGCGGGGCTTCCCCGGCTTGGGCGCGCCTTGGCGGAGGGGGAAAAGCGTTAGCGCAATGTCGGTTCACCTTGGATCAGAAATCTCTGCCTGAAGAGCAGCATGTCTCTGACCTTGAACGCGTTTTCTGATGAAGGCTGACCTGCTGTGAACGGAAAACGCCCTAGCCAAAGCGCCGCGCGCGGCGGCAAGGCAGGGCCCATCAAGCTGAGTGCGGCGCGGCTTTGGACCGTGTGACCGTCAGACCGACGCGGACAGGCTGAGAAGGGGCCGTTGGATCGCTGCGAGAGTGGCGTGCGTGGTCCGAAAGGCGCAAAGGATGTTTTGCCGCGCGGCCCGATCCTTCAACCGCCGCCGACGGTTTGACCGCTGCTGCCCGGAAGGCCGGTGCGCCGGCGCAGTCGATGCCGGCAGAGCCCCGCCGCGTTCGCCCAAATGTTGACCGCCCACGGCCCGCAGCGCCAGTCTGCGCCCGCTGGGCGGGACCGGTCGTGGTTATCCCTGGGGCCGGACGACCCCCCAAAGTGGATCTTCGGGGCGCGGGGCCAGCATTGCTGCAACCTCATCTTCAGGGACCGCAGCCAGCGTTTTGTGGCGCCAATCGGGGCTTCGGTCCTTGTCGATGATGGCGGCACGAATGCCTTCCAGAAATTCGCCATGTTCGGCGCTGCGGGCGGTAAAGCAATACTCTGCCTCCAGGGCCTGGCGAATTGAACCATGCGCCCGGGCGCGTGCGACCAACAAAATCGTTGCCGCGACCGAGAGTGGCGCGCTCGGCTCCAACCGTTCCTGCACCGCTTGTCCCCAATCCGTGGCAGAGAGCGCCGCCCAGATCCCCGCCGGGGTGCCGGACCCGAAAGCCGCGTCGATCTGCGCCTGGTCGCACGCAAACTTGGCCTCGGGCGGCGGTTCGGCCACCGCCGCGATGGCGGCCGGATCGCCGGTTTCGATCAACGTCTGACGCAGATCCGGCCACGCAGCTTCGCGCACATAAGCGTCGGCAAACCCTGCATAAAGCGCGTCTCCAGGTCCCATCCGGGCGCCGGTGCTGCCCAGATATTCGCCCAAACGCCCGGGCGCCCGGGCCAAAAGCAGGGTGCCGCCCACGTCCGGGACCAGGCCGACACTGCACTCGGGCATCGCGATGCGGCTGCTTTCCCCCACCACACGGTGAGAGCCGTGCAGCGCGACCCCTACCCCGCCCCCCATCGTGTAGCCCTGGCAGAGCGCAATGTAAGGTTTCGGGTAGACGGCGATTTTGGCGTTTAGCCGGTATTCGTCCCGCCAGAACCGCCGACCGGCCGCAAAATCGCCTTGGCGCCCGGTGGTGTACATGTCTTGCAGATCGCCGCCCGCACAAAACGCCTTTTGCCCGGCGGCATCGATCAACACCGCCGCAACGGTCGCATCGTCGGCCCAATCGTCAAGCGCGCGCTCGATCGCGCGGCACATGCCATGGCTGAGAGCGTTCAGGGCCTGCGGCCGGTTCAGCGTAATATGCCCAACCCGGCCCGTGCGGCGCAGCAGAACATCGCTCACGCGGCACGTTCTGCAAAAAGCGCGCGTGAGATGATCAGGCGCATGATCTCGTTCGTCCCCTCCAGAATTTGATGGACACGCAAATCGCGGACGATTTTCTCGATCCCATAATCGGCCAAATAGCCATAGCCGCCGTGGATTTGCAGCGCTTCATTGGCGACACGGAAGGCAAGGTCGGTGACAAGGCGTTTGGCCATCGCGCAATGTTTGGTGGCGTCAGGGGCCTTTTGGTCAAGTTTCCACGCGGCCTGGCGCAGGAAAACCCGCGCGGCCTGAAGCTCTGTCTCCATATCGGCCAGCTTGAACTGCAGCGACTGGAAACTGGCAATCGGGGCACCGAAGGCGTGACGCTCACCCGCATAGCGCAGCGCAGTGTCGAGCGCCGCTTGCGCGCCCCCAAGCGCGCAGGCCGCGATGTTAAGACGCCCGCCGTCGAGCCCCTGCATCGCATAGGTAAAGCCGCGGCCTTCCTCACCGATCAGCGCGGCGGCGGGGACGTGGCAATCGTCGAATTGCACCTGGGCGGTCGGCTGTGCGCGCCAGCCCATCTTTTGTTCGGGCGCGCCGAAGGAAAGCCCGGGCGTCCCGTCGGGGACAAGAAGCGTCGAGACCCCTTTGGGCCCCGGATCGCCGGTCCGCGCCATCACCACATAGAGGTCGGAGAACCCACCGCCTGAGATAAACGCCTTGGTCCCGTTCAGTGTATAGCCCGCGTTTGTGCGGTCCGCGCGGGTGCGCAGGGCGCTGGCGTCAGAGCCTGAGCCGGGTTCGGTCAGGCAATAAGAGACGATCGTTTCCATACGGGCCAGGGCCGGCATCCAGGCCGCGCGGATTTCGGGGCTGGCGTTTTGCGCGATCATGTTCGCGCACATGTTGTGGATCGTGATAAAGGCCGCGACCGATGGGCAGGCCATTGAAAGCGCTTCGAAAACCAGCGTGGCATCAAGGCGGGAAAGCCCGGTGCCGCCCAAATCCTCGGGCACATAAAGCGTGGCGAAACCCAAGGATGCGGCTTCTTCCAGCACCGCGCGGGGCAAGGTCTCGGCCTCTTCCCACGCCCGCGCATGGGGGGCGATCTTGTCCTGGCCGAAAGCGTGGGCCATGTCAAAGATGGCCTCTTGTTCTTCAGTCAGGCCGAAATCCATATCGCCGTCTCCCCATTACCTTGGGTGAGGATTGGCCCGAGCGGCCGCGTTGTGCAAGCCATTCGCTTAGTCGATCCGAAAGATGATGCGCAGTGCGGGTCGCAGGACGATGGGATCGCGCACCACGATGATCGGCGGCACGGACGGCACGCTGTGGCAGACGCGCTCGGGCGCTGCGCGCTCCGCCCGGGTGCCCGGCGTGGGAAGGGTCAGCGGCGGGGTGGCGTTGCGCCCGGGCCGGGGGGCGGGCGCGGCGCGGCAGACGATCGGGTCAGGCGGGCGGCGGCGCGTGATGCGGGCTGCGGGTCGGGGGCTTTTATCTTGGAGACGCGCGACGGCGGTATCCTTGCGCGCAGCCTCAGCCTCAGCTTTGCCAGCCTCCGCCCGCGCCGCCGATTGAGCCGCGAAAAAAGCAGCGCGTGCATCGCTGGCGCCGAAAACAGGAAAGCGATCCTCGGCTGCCGCGGCCGTTGTCGTGAGGAAAACAATCACCAT
>CALCPC010000548.1 GCA_937900975.1 uncultured Paracoccaceae bacterium | reverse complement strand
ATCCTCCGCCTTCTTGGCCAGCTCGATCCACTCGCGTCGGTTGCTGGCGGTTTTGGCGTCGTGCCGCTCGCGCGGCGGCGTCGATGTCGTGCCGGGCGCGGGCGGTGCGAGCGTTGTGCCGCGCAAGTGCGACTATTGCTTCGTACCGGATGCGAGCGGTTTCGGCGTCGTGCCGCGCGCGGGGCACTAGGGCGACGTGCCGGGCTCTAGCGGCGCAAGCGTCGAGCGGGGCCCTAGCGGCGCAGGCGTTGTGCGGGGCTCTAGCGATGCGGGCGTCGTGTCCGGTATCTGTGCCTTTGGCGCCGACCCCCGCCTATGCCGCGGTGGCATCGGTCGAGTCCCGGGCTTTGTGAGTGGCGTCGCGGGTGAGGGCATTAGCGCCGTGCGGAAGGCCAGGCGTGCGAACTCCGTTGGGGTGGTTGCGCGTGGGCGGCGCGACGGGCGCCCGTCTTGCTGGCGCGCTTCTCCCAGCGACGGTCCGGCGCGGCCGCTTCCGCCAGCCCGGGCGACCGCCCGCCTGCGGACCCATACGCCGTTCGCCGCCCCTTGGGCCCCGCAGGGCCGCGCCGCGCTCGCCCCTTTTCAAATCGAGAGTGGCGTGTTTAATTGACACCATGAGTGTCACGGAGAACATCCGAGTCGCAGCGCCGCGCCCTTTGGTGGTTTTAGAGCTGCTCAAGCCCGGCACCTGGTTCCCGCCAATGTGGGCCTATCTTTGTGGCGTGGTGTCGACCGGCCTGCCGATCTGGGACAATTGGGCGCTTTTCGCGCTTGGCATCATCCTCGCCGGGCCGGTGGTTTGTGGGATGAGCCAGGCGGCCAACGATTGGTGCGACCGGCATGTCGACGCGATAAACCAGCCCGATCGCCCGATCCCGTCCGGCCGCATGCCGGGGCGAACCGGGCTTTGGGTGGCGCTTTTGATGACGGCGCTCGGGCTGGCCATCGGCTGGCAGCTTGGCCCCTGGGGCTTTGCCGCGACCTTGGTCGCGACAGCGCTCGCCTGGGCCTATTCGGCGGAGCCCTTGCGGCTGAAACGCTCTGGCATCTGGGGGCCGGGAACGGTTGGCCTCGCCTATGAGGGGCTGCCCTGGATCACCGGCGCTGCGGTGATGACCGCGGCCCTGCCGCGGTGGGAGACGCTGGCGATAGCCTTGCTTTATGCACTGGGTGCGCATGGGATCATGACGCTGAACGATTTCAAGGCGTTGGAGGGGGATCGGGCGACCGGTGTCAACTCTCTGCCCGTGACGCTGGGACCGCGCCGGGCGGCCCGCGTGGCCTGTTGGGTGATGGCGCTGCCGCAGGGCGCGGTCGTCGCACTTTTGGCAAGCTGGGGCGCGACCGCCCCGGCCCTCGCGATCGGCGGACTTCTCGGCCTACAGGCTGTCGCCATGCGGCGGCTTTTGACGGATCCTGAGGGGCTTGCCCCATGGTACAATGGGACAGGCGTGATGCTTTATGTCACTGGAATGCTGATCGCGGCCTTCGCGCTTGGAGCGCTCGCATGACCGGGCTGGGCTGGATCGGGATCTTGCGCCTTGGCTTGGTGCAAACAGCGCTTGGCTCTGTCATCGTTTTGATGACCGCAACGCTCAACCGCGTGATGGTGGTCGAACTGGCCTTCCCTGCGGTGCTCGCCGGCACGCTTTTTGCCGTTTACTACGCGACGCAGTTCCTCCGACCGCATTTCGGCCATGGAACCGACCGTGGCGGGCGCCGAACGCCGTGGATCATCGGCGGCGTTGTGATGCTGGCCATTGGCGGGATTTCGGCGACGCGTGCGGTGGCGCTTATGGCCTCGGCGCCGGCTTGGGGGATTGTGGCCGCGGTGCCCGCTTTCCTTTTAATCGGCCTTGGGATCGGCGCCGCCGGCACAAATGTGCTGGCGCTTCTCGCAGCGCTCGTCGCGCCAGAGCGCAAAGCGGCCGCCGGTTCTGCCGTTTGGATCATGATGGTCGCGGGCCTTGCCAGCACGGGCAGCAGCGGCGGGATCTACTTGGATGAGTTCAGCTTCCGCGGCCTCGCCGAAATCGCCAGCATCATCTGCATCGGCGCTGTCCTTTTGACGCTGATCGGCGTTTGGGGGGTCGAGCGGCGGGCGATTGCCGAACAGGGGCCACCCCAACAAAGCCAAGCGGCCTTTCG
>CALCPC010000547.1 GCA_937900975.1 uncultured Paracoccaceae bacterium | reverse complement strand
AATCGATGCCTTCTCATTCCGCCTTGATACACACCTCCACATATTCGGGGTAGGTCTCGTCGAATTCGTCCATCACCACCCCCACATCCCAAGTCGGATAGCCGCGCTGCGCCATAATGCCGGAGGTCATGAAGATGTTTCCGCCATCCTTCACGGTCTTGTCGAGGTTCGGTTCCCAAAACCAGGCCGCGTCGACATCGCCGCGCGACCAGGCCACGGCGATATCGTTGGGGCGCAAATCCAGGATCTTCATGCTGGCGGGGTCAATCCCCTCGTCCGCCAGGGCCTGGAGCAAAAGGTAATGCGTCGTGGACCCGAACGGGGCGGCAATGGTCTTGCCCTCTAAATCGGCGAAAGACTTGATGTCTTTGTCCGTGCGCACGACCATCGCTTCGACATAGTCGAGCATGTTCAAAACCATCGTGCCTTTAATTGGCAATCCGCGCGCAACACCGATCGCCGTGGGCGGATTGCCAAGACCGCCGAAGTCGATCTGATCGGCCGCAATAGCCCGCAGCATATCGCCGCCGCCGCCAACCTTGATGTAGTTGATCTTCACATCGGGCATGTATTTTTGCACCAGCCCAAGGTTCTTTGTGATCAACTGCGCATTGACCAGGTTCAAGTATCCGATGGTCACTTCTTCCGGAGCCTCCTGCGCGACCGCAGCAGTCCCCAAAGCGAGGGCGGATACACATCCAAATAGTGTCTTCTTCATTGTGTCGCTCCTTGTTTGATACTTAGCCGACGCGGTTTCTCCGCGCTTCTTACGATTTCAGTTTTGCGTCCCAAGGCATCAGCCAACGCCCGATCTGGCGCATGGCCATGTCCAAGCCGACGCCCGTCAGTCCAAGGACGATGAGCCCCATGATCACGACGTCGCTGAGAAGGAACTTGGCGGCATCCCAGATCATCCAGCCAATTCCGGCGGTTGCGGCGACAATTTCGGCCGCGACCAGCACCGTGTAGATGAACCCAAGCGATATTCGCATGCCCGCCAGAATGGTCGGGCCGGCTGCGGGCAGGTAAACGTGCCAGATCAGATCCTTCGGTCGTGCGCCAAGGGCTTGCGCGGCCCGGGCGTAGATCGGTTCGATGTTCCAGATCGCCTGTGTCGTCGTGATGATGATCCCGGGCAGCCCCGCTAAGAACAGCAGTGCGAATTTGCTTTCCTCGCCGATGCCAAGCCACATCACCAACAGGGTGTAGAGACCCAACGGCGGCAGCGGGCGGTAGAACTCGATGATCGGGTTCAACAGCGCGCGCGCATCCTTGCTCAATCCCATCAGGATCCCCAGCGGGACCCCCACCACAACCGCCGCAAAGAAGGCCGCCAAGATCCGCAACAGGCTGATGCCGACATGAACCTGCAGCGTGTTGCCTTGGTAGCCTTTGTTCACCGCCTTCAAAAAGGCCTGCCAGACCGTTTCGGGCGCCGGCAGAAAAAGCTTGTTGGCCAAGCCGGTGGCGGTAACAAACTCCCACGCGGCAAACATCAGCACCACCGTCAGCATCGATAGCCGCGCGGACCGTGAGGTCAGCTTGTCCAAGACTCGCCGGGCCGCGGGTGGCAGCTTGTGGCGCATGGAGCCTCGGCACCCAGCAGACGCAGGATCGTCACCGCGTAAATCTTGGCGGCTTCGACCGATTTCGGGATCGAAATCCACTCATTGTCCGCCGCCCAACCGTCCTCACCCGGGCCGAATGTGACCGCGTTGATGCCCTTTTCGCGAAAGCGGATCGTATCGTTGAAAGCGTTTTTTCGGTTGAGCCGCGGCGCCTCCCCCCGCATGGTTTCATAGACCTTGCTCAGGGTGACAACCGGCTCTTGATCCGCTTCGACATTGTCGGTGCCGGCCACGAAAAGCGAGCCCGGCACTTGGCGTATCTCGGCGGTGATTTCGTTATTGCCCTTCAGCTTGGCGGTGGTGACGGTCTGAATGTCTTCAAGCACGCTGTCCATCGTCATGCCTGGCACGATGCCGACCACCGACAGGGTGATGACACACGTATCCGGTGAGAACTGGATTTCCCCGGTCAGGCCGCCGCGAATGCGCACCACCGAACACATCGGTGCCGTGTGCCCCATGAATTTATCCGGCACATGGGTGAAGGGCATCGTCTCAAGATCGGCCAGCAGCTTGCCGGCCTCTAGGATCGGGTTGGCAATGATATCGGGGCGCCAGATGTGCCCCTTGGTCCCGGTCAGTTCGATTTCGACCAGGCAATGGCCGGAGTTTGCCGTGGAAATCGACATGCCCCAGGGCCCTTGTGGGCCACCCCAAGCCGTCGGTTCGGCGGTGATCGAGTAATCCGGGTTAAGGCCCATTTCTTCGACCATGAAGATCGATCCGTCGGTCCCGTCGCGCTCCTCATCGACGGTGAAGCAGGCAATCAGCTCCCCTTTCAGCT
>CALCPC010000546.1 GCA_937900975.1 uncultured Paracoccaceae bacterium | reverse complement strand
GCCGCCAAACCCACCCCAGGAACGATACAGCGGCGCGCCGCTGTGCCATCACCTTGGTCGGGAAACCTCGGCTCCGTTCACGCTCAACGCCTGGGAATTTTGCGCTGACAGGCGCGACCGGTGCGTGTGCAGCGGCGGTCGGCTGCAAGGTGTCACGTTTCTGACCACCCCGCGAATCTGTCCGAGACGGCGTTCCGCGTGTTTTCGGACTGCGGCGCGGTACACGGGGGTGAGGGGTTCAGGCGTTGGATGGGATGAAGCCCCGCGTCGCCGGCCATTGGGGCCGCCCGGACGAGACCCGCGCTAGCCTGCAGCGCCGTCGGCCAAGGCCGATGCCGTCACCTCATCGGTTATAATCACCGTGGGCTCCATCGTGTTAAGCGCCGCTTTTAGGATCCCCAACTTTTCGTGCCCGCCCGAGATCAGAACCTTGTTTCGGATCCGTTTCAACCGGTCGGTCGTCAGCGCCATGGCGCGGCCATTGACGGGATGGTCGACCGGAACGCCATCGGCGTCGAGAAAGTTGTAAAGCACATCGCCAACAGCGCCGGCTTCGATCAGCGAACGGCGTTCTGCCTCCGAGACATAGCCAAGCCGGTAGGACGTGGTCAGCGACGTGATCCCACCGCAGGACAACACCGCGACGTCGCAGGTCTCGGCCATTTGAAACACTTGGTCCAACCCGCAATGTTCCAGCAACGCGTGCTTGGTTTGGGGAGAGTCAACCAAGGCCGGCGCCGGGATCAGAAACCCTTCGGCATCGAAAAGCTCGGCGAATTGCCACGCGAATTCCGCCGGGTTGAACCGCCGCGCCTGCGAAATACCGCCAAGCAGCGACACCACGCGCATATCGGTCATCTGCCGCCCCTCGATGAAGGGAAGCATCGTCAGCATCGTGCGGCCCCAGCCGACCCCGACGGAGATATTGTCTTCGATGATTTCCGAGACGTAGGCGCCCGCCGCCGCTGCAATCAACCGCGTCGGATCGCCCTGAGGGTCGGACATGGGCGCGACAATCGCCTTTTGCAGCCCGAACCGCTGCTCAAGCGTGTTCTGCAGCTCCGTCAACGGGGCGAGATCCGACTTGATCCGGATCACAACCTCCCCCCTGCGCCGCGCCTCCGAAATCAGGCGGGTGATCATGATCCGGTTGACGTCAAGCTTGCGGGCAATCTCGGCCTGCGTCAGCCCTTCGATGAAATAGAGCCAGGCCGCACGCACGCGCAGCGCGCTGTGAGGATCAAGCGTCTCGCGCGGACGGGTGGCTTTCAACATAGGGCGGTGCGACGCGGTAAGAGCATGATCCAAGGATCATAGCGGCAGGTTGACAAGGTTTCCAATCTCATTCGGCGCCTCAAGCTGGGGAACGTGACCGATCCCATCGAAGAGGTGCAGCGCCGTGCGCCCAGGGGCCTGAAGGGCGTGTTGCCATGGGATAATCGCATCGCGCTTGCCCCAAACCATGCGTGTGGGAACGCCGACCCGGTGGAGCGCTGCGCGCAGGTCAAAGGCCTGGATACCGTCGGGGAACAAGACTTCGGCAAGCGCGGTTTGCGCGGCCCGCAGTGCCGGGTCCTCCCGCTCGGCCATTGCGAACCGGGCGAAAGCATCGGTGACAAGGCGATCATCCGCAACCAGCGTCCGCAGCCATGGCGCAAGACTTTCGGCGCGGGTCGCCCGACAAATGCCGGACAGCGCGGGCCCATTGATCTCAGGCCCCAGGCCCGCGGGCGCCAAAAGCGTCACTTGGCGCAGCTTTCGCGGGCGGGTGTCGGCCAGCGCAAGCGCAAGCGCCCCGCCCAGCGAATGGCCGACAAGGTCGAACTGGTCGAGGTCAAGCGCTGTCACCGCGCGCCGGATTTCAGCGACAAGGGCGGCAAAGCTTGCGACGCGGCGCTGCGGCGATTTTCCATGAGACGGCAGGTCAATCCGGATTTGCGGGCGATCCAGCATCAGGTCGCCAAGCGGCGCCCAGCCAAGCGAAGACCCCGCGAACCCGTGGAGAAAGACCACGGGCACCCCCGAAGAGGCGCCGTGCCGCGTGACCGCAAGGGGGCTGTCCAAGACCGCCGCACCGGGACCGTCCGGCGCCGCCGTCCGGTCTCGCGCCCATGCCTCGACATCGCCAACCTGCACGCGCCCATTGGGGCCCGATCCCGCAAGCGCGTGAAGCGCCGCGCCAGTGCGCCGCGCCAGCGCCCGCGCTGCGGGTGTTGCCCGTGGTTTCACGCCGGGGCTGTCTGGGGATTGACCCGCGTCCACGGGCGCTTCGGGCGCTTCTGGCACGCCGAAAGCGGTGCCAGGCTGCGGCGACAGGGCAGCGGGGCCGGATGCGGCCATCGCAACGGCCGTTTCAAGGGGGGCTGCCACCTGCACGGCTGCGCCGGGCGCTGTCTCTACCTTTGCACCGGGTGCTTGACGGTCTGTCCGCGCGCTGCCCTCAGCCGCGCGGCGCGTGGCTGTGCCCTCCGCCGCGGGGTGCGCGGCTGTGCCCTGGGTCTTCTGCGCGCCACTGTCCGTTTCGGGCGTGCCGGGTGGGGATGTGCCTGGGCTCGGCGGGGCCTCCCCCTCTTCGTAAAGCCATGCGACGGGTGCGCCGATGACAACATCCGTTCCCGGGGCGATGAGGTGATAAAGCGTTCCCGATGCCTCGGCCTCCACTTCCATCGCCGCCTTGTCGGTTTCGATGTCAAACAACACGTCGCCCCGCGCAACGTGCTGCCCTTCGGCGACATGCCAGGCGATCAGCTTGCCCGAGGCCATATCCATATCGACCTTTGGCATGATGACTTCGCGCGGCATCAGCGGCGGCCTTGGGTAAGGTCCCGTGCGGCGCTAAGAATGTCGGGCACTTGCGGGACGACGGCCTTCTCAAGCTCTGGATTATAGGGGATCGGGCTTTCGGCACCGCCAAGGCGCACAATCGGCGCGTCGAGATAGTCGAAAGCGTCGCTTTCGGCAACCATCGCGCTGATCTCGGCGCCGACGCCCAGCGTTTTGACCCCTTCGTAAACCGCGATCAACCTGCCCGTCTTGCGCACCGAGGCGAGCACGGTCTCTCGGTCCATCGGGCGGATCGTGCGCAGATCGATGACCTCCGCTTCGATCCCTTCGCCGGCCAGCACCTCTGCCGCCTCAAGCGCCTTGCCAACCATGATCGAGGTCGCGACCAGCGTGACATCGCGGCCCGCGCGGCGCAGCGCGGCGGTGCCGATCGGGGTCTCGTAGTACCCCTCCGGCACCGGCCCTTTGGCCTTGTAAAGGATCTTGTGCTCAAAGATCATCACCGGATCAGGATCGGCGAGTGCGGCCAAGAGCAGCCCCTTGGCGTCGGCGGGCGTTGCCGGCTGTACGACCTTCAGCCCCGGAACATGCGCCAGCCACGCCTCCAGCGATTGACTGTGCTGGGCGGCCGCCCCGGTGCCGGACCCTGCGGGAAACCGCATGACCACAGGGACCGAGACCGCGCCCCCCAACATGAAGCGGATCTTCGCCGCCTGGTTCACGATTTGCTCCATCGCAAGCGTCGCGAAATCCGAGAACTGAAACTCAAAGATCGGGCGCAGACCGGTCATCGCGGCCCCGACGGCGACACCGGCGCCGCCCAGCTCCGATATCGGGGTGTCCATGACCCGGTCGGGCCCGTATTTGTCGATCAGATCGCCGGTGACTTGAAAGGCGCCGCCATAGACGCCGATATCCTCCCCCATCAGCACCACACGCTCATCGGCGGCCAGCGCTATATCCATCGCTTCTCGGATCGCTTCGGCGTAAGACAGCGCGCGCACGGTCTCTGTCATGGCGTTCATGGCGCGGGGCTGGGCGTATAGACGTCGCGGGTCGCCTCGGACACGTCTGGATCGGGGCTCTCTTTGGCAAAGGCGATGGCGGCCTCGATCTCGGCCTCGACGTCTTGCTCAAGCCGCGCGAGCGCCTCGCGAACCGGCGTGCGGGAAATGCCCA
>CALCPC010000545.1 GCA_937900975.1 uncultured Paracoccaceae bacterium | reverse complement strand
AAATCGCCGATGACAGCCCGTATTCGCTGTCATTGGCCTTGGCCAGCCCTTCCTCAAAACTGTCGATGGCATAAATCGACGTGACCGGGCCGAACGTCTCGGTCTTGCAGACGGTCATCTCTTCGGTGACATCGGTCAGAAGCGTCGGCTGACAGCGGTTGCCTTCCCACCCGCCGCCGGCGGCCAGGGTGGCGCCCTTATCCACCGCGTCGGCGATATGCTCGCGCACGCGCTGCCTCTGGCGGTCCGAGATAATCGGGGCGATCACCGTGTTGGGATCGCGCAGGTCGCCCATCCCGGCCTTGCCTGCGATCATCGAAAAGCGCTTCACGAAGGCGTCGTAAAGCGGACGCTCAACATAAAACCGGCTTGACCCGATGCACGCCTGCCCCCCGAACATAAAAATCGACCGCGCGGCAAGCGGCATGACGGTGTCGAGATCGGCGTCGGCCAGAACAACGGTCGGGCTTTTTCCGCCCAGCTCCAGCGTGTTGGGCGTTTTGTTCTTGGCACAGATCTCATTGATATGCTGGCCGACAATGGTAGAGCCCGTGAAGGTGACGAAATCGACATCTGTATGCCCGGTCAGAACATCGCCGATTTCGTGGCCGAGCCCTGTGACAATATTGTAGGCGCCCGCCGGCACGCCCGCCTCGGCCACGATCTCGGCGAAGAGAATGCTCAGATGCGGGGCCATTTCGGAGGGCAGGTGCACAACGGTGTTGCCGACGGCCAGCGCATTGGCCACCAGCCGGGTGGTCTTGATCAAAGGCACGTTGAAGGGCGTGATCACGGCCACCACGCCAAGCGGCGCCCGGATCGACATCGAGAAGGTGCCCGGCCGGTCGGAGGGGATCGTTTCGCCGCGCACTTGTCGGCAAAGACCGGCCGCGGCGCGCACCATCGCCAAGCCTTTGGTAAACTCGAACATCGCCTTCTGGATGGGAGAGCCGATCTCATCAATCAGGCAATCGATCAGATCGGCCTGCCGCTCTTCCATCAACTCGGCGACCCGCAACAGGGCGCGCTCACGCTCTGTCGGCGTTGTGGCGCGGTATGTGGCGAAGGCCGTCTTTGCCGCGGCAACCGCCTTCTCCATATCCCCTGCAGTGCCGTGCGCGGCATGGGCGTAGAGGCTGTCGTCGATCGGGTTGAGAACCTCAAACGTGGCGCCCCCCTCCGCGGTGGTCCAGCGACCGTCGATATAGTGCTGAAGGGTTCGGGTTTCGGTCTTGATATCCATGTCGGAGCTCTCCTCGGCTACCCGCCAACAAGGGTTTCTGGAAGGAACAGCGCGATGGGTGGGAACAGGATCAAAAGCACGATCATCAGCGCCATGGCGAACCAAAACGGCCAAATCCCGCGGAAGATCCGCCCCATAGGCACGTCCGGCGCTATGGACTTCACAATGAACACATTGATCCCGACAGGCGGTGAGATCATGCCCATCTCCAGCACGATGACGATGATGATCCCAAACCAGATCAGATCCCAGTTCAGCCCAACGGCGATGGGAATGACGACAGGGATCGTCAGCACCAGCATCGCGATCGATTCCAGGAACATGCCAAGAAAGATGTAGACAGCGATGATGATCAGCAGCACGCCCATATCGCCAATGGGCAATGACGTCAGCAGCGTCACAAGTTGGGCTGGCACCTCTGTCAGCGACATGAACGGGATAAACACGAAGGCACCGATGATGATCAAAAACACGGTGGCCGTCGCGTTCATGGTCTGCAAAATCACGGTCTTGATCGCCGCGAAAGACAGCGTCCGACGCGCGGCCGCGACGACGAAGGTGAAGAACGCGCCGACGCCCGAGGCCTCAACCGGTGTGAAAAAGCCCGTGTACATCCCGCCGATGGTCAGAAAGACCACGCCCAGGATCGGTGCCGCCCGCAACAGCGCCAGCTTTCTTTCCGGCCAGGCAGAGCGTTCGCCGCTGGGCCCCGCCGCCGGGTTGCGAGAGACGACAAGGTAGATCGCCCCGATGAAGAGCAGGGTCAGGATGATCCCGGGAAAGACGCCCGCCATGAACAGCCGGCCGATGGATTGCTCGGTCAGAACGGCATAGATGATCATGCCGCCCGAGGGCGGGATCAAAAAGCCAAGCGTCCCCCCCGCCGCGACAGAGCCCGTGGCAAGGCTGTCGGAGTAGTTGTAGCGCTTCATCTCAGGCAAGGCGACGCGGCCCATCGTGACCGCAGAGGCAAGCGAGGAGCCCGAGAGCGCGGCAAACCCCGCACATGCGGCGATTGTGGCCGACGCCAGCCCACCTTTGAGATGGCCCATCCAGCGATACGCCGCGGTGAACAGGTCGTTTGACATCCCCGAAACGCCCGCAAGCGTGCCCATCAGCACGAACATCGGGATAACCAGAAGGTTGAAGTTGGACGCCGCCTCAAACGTCTCACCCGCCAGGTTGGAATAGGCGATCCGCAGCGCGCGGGACCACGCCTGGTCCGAGGCCATGCCGACAGAGATGAACTGATTGGCGTTGGCAACGACCGTTCCGACCAGACCGACGCCCAACATCGAAAGCGCAACGGGCATCCGCAGCGCCAAAAGGATGAAAAGCGCCACCAGTCCGAGGATGCCCAAAAGCGTCATGCTGATCACAGGTCATCCCCCCCAACCTTAAGTGTGACGACCGCGCCGGTTCTGAGCAGTTGCCAGATGTCGAGGCAAAGCACGACCGCATAGATTAGGGCCGAGGCGGCGAGCAGCCGGTAATACGGCCCGAACGAGATCAGAAGTTGTTGCGTCGTCTCGCCGAACTTGGCCGCAGTATCGCCGGCGTGCAAAAGCCGCCACGCCATGATCGCCATAAGGACGGCACCCGCCACCTTTACGCCGACCATGGACCATTTCGCGAAGCTGGCCGACATGCTGCCCTCCAGCACCTCGATCTCGATATGCGCGCCGGTCCGGGCGCCGAGCGGGATCGAGAATGCGACGATCACGACCAGGGCGAGGATCAAAAGATCCTCTGCCCCCACAATCGGCGCATTCAAAGCCTTGCGCATGATCAGCACGTTCCAGACCGTGAACCCGGTCATGAAGACCAGCGTGGCACCGCCACAGATCAGTGAGATCCAGATCAAGGCGCGGTCCAAAAGACGGATTGCCGCCGGCAGATCCCGTTCATCGCTCATGACATGTTTTCCCCGAAGATGCGCACAGTCTCGACCCGGCCCAAAC
>CALCPC010000544.1 GCA_937900975.1 uncultured Paracoccaceae bacterium | reverse complement strand
ATGCGACGACCGCCCAGACCCCACCGAACCCTGCGCGGCTGGGGCCAAAGGATCGAAGCGCCGCAGGTCCCGGGCCACGCAGGGCATCGCGCACGCGCACGTCTCCGCCGACCCACGCGCTAGAACCTCCGCGCCGACCGACCGGCAGGAACCGCCGCACCGACCTACGCGCCAGAACCGCCGCGCTGACCCGCGCGCAGGAAATGCCGCGCCGACCGGCCCGCTGGAATCGCAGCGCCGACCCGCGCGCCAGAACCTCCGCACCGACCCGCACACAGGAACGGCAGCGCCGACCGGCCCGTCAGAATCGCTGCCCCGACCGACCGACCGGAACCGCCGCACCGACCTGCGCGCAAGAACCTCCGCACCGTCCCGCGAGCAAGAACCGCCGTTCCGACCCGCGCGCAGGAACCGCAGCGCCGACCGGCCTGCCAGAACCGCCGCGCCGGCACACGCCGCCAAAACCCGCGGTCTTGGCCCCTTTCCGAACCTAGGCCGCGCCAGCCTCGGCGCGTTTGCCTGCGAAGCGCGCTTGCCAGGCGTCGCGCTCGTCGTCGGTGATCTTCGCGAACAGATTGTCGGGCACCTGAAAACTGTGACCACCTGCCAACTCTGCCAACGCATCGGCCGCTGTGCCGGGCCAGCGCTGCGTCTCCAGATTGAGCGCAGTTTGCAGTTTTTGCGCCGTGAAGGGCAGAAACGGGGCCGAAATGGCCGCGTAAAGCGCAATCAAATTCAGCGCAAAACGCAAAATCGCGGCCGAGCGGTCGGGATCGGCTTTGAACACCGCCCAAGGCGCTGCCGTTTGCAGATACTCGTTGCCAAGAACCCAGATCGCGCGCAACTCGCCCGCGGCCTTGCGGAACTCCATCGCCTCCATCGCGGCCTCATATGCGCGCAGCCGCGTGTCGATCGCAGCCGACGCCTCCGCCTCCGCCGGTCCATAGGCGCCGCCCTCTGGCACAACCTCCCCAAACCGCGCGCGGCAGAACTTGGTCACGCGGCTGACAAAATTGCCCAACACGGCGGACAGATCCTTGTTGACGCCCTGCTGAAACGCCTCCCACGTGAACGCACTGTCAGAGCTTTCGGGCACGTTCGCCATCAGCCACCAGCGCCACACATCCGCCGGCTGAACCTCCAACGCCTGGTCCATAAAGACCCCACGCCCCTGGGAGGTGGAAAACTGCCCGCCCTGATACGTGAGGTAGTTGAAGGCTTTGATGTAGTCGACCAGCTTCCAAGGCTCGCCCGAGCCAAGGATTGTGACCGGAAAGGACAGGGTGTGAAAGGGCACGTTGTCCTTGCCCATGAACTGGACATAACGCACATCCTCGGCGCCCCGATCGGTGCGCCACCATCGCAGCCAGGCGGCGTCGTCCTGGCCGGTCGCATCGGCCCATTCCGCGGTTGCGGCGATGTATTCGATGGGCGCATCGAACCAGACGTAGAAAACCTTGCCCTCCATCCCGGGCCAGGGCTCGGTGCCCTTTTTGACGGGGATCCCCCAATCCAAGTCGCGGGTGATGCCGCGATCCTGCAGCCCGTCGCCGTCGCGCAGCCATTTCAGCGCAATCGATGTGGTCAGGATCGGCCAATCCGTGCGCGTTTGGATCCAATGCTCCAACCGCTCGGCCATCGCCGATTGGCGCAGGTAAAGATGCGTCGTCTCCCGCACCTCAAGATCGGTGGCGCCGGAAATGGCCGAGCGGGGGTCGATCAGCTCGGTCGGTTCAAGCTGTTTGGTGCAGTTTTCGCACTGGTCCCCCCGGGCGCTTTCATAGCCGCAATTGGGGCAGGTGCCCTCGATGTAGCGGTCGGGCAGGAACCGGCCATCGGTGGGGGAATAAACCTGGCGCTCCGACACCGCGCGGATCAGGCCCGCCGCGGCAAGCTGGCCTGCGAAATGCTGGGTCAGGCTGTGATTGCGCTGGCTCGACGACCGCCCGAAATGGTCAAAGCCCAGCCCGAAACGGTCGCTCAGATCCTTTTGAACGGCCCACATCTCGGCACAATACGCGGCCACCGGTTTGCCGGCTTTCTGCGCGGCGATCTCCGCCGGCGGCCCATGCGCGTCGGTGGCACAGATATGCATGACCTCATGACCCCGGGCGCGCATGTATCGGGCGTAGACGTCGGAGGGCAATTGGCTGCCGACCAAGTTGCCGAGATGTTTGATCCCGTTGATATAGGGGATCGCCGATGTGATTAGGATGCGTTCCATGGGGTCCTCCGCGCTTGCGTCTAGGCCAAGGCGCATGCGCTCGCAAGCGCCCTTCGCCCGCCAAGCTCCACCGTACCGCACAACAGGGCGCGCTTGGGGACTTGCGCTTTAGGTCGAGAGCCCCTAACTACCCGCCGAAAATCGAGGCTCTGAATTTAAGGATCCGACGCTATGGCAAAGGCAAAGTTTGAGCGGAATAAGCCGCATGTAAACGTGGGCACGATCG
>CALCPC010000543.1 GCA_937900975.1 uncultured Paracoccaceae bacterium | reverse complement strand
CGCCGCGACCGGCCAGGGCCTCAGGGTGAGCTGCGTGCGGTCCTCTGCGCCGCCCTTCTGAGCCACTGTTGTCAAAAGATTTTTTGGTATTTTAATCATATGCTTGCAAAATTACTTTCAACCGTCCGGCAGCGCTTCTGGAGGCTAATCAAGCCCTCAACGCCGAAGGCGGGGAACGGCTTGCCTCCATCTGCCCCGAAAACGCGCTTGCCGTCGCCCCCATCCCCGCAGCGGAGGCCGTGATCCGGATCGCGCGGAGACTTAAGCAACGCGCGACACTCGGGCGGGTCAATACGGATTGGGGGCGTCAAGCAAAGACGGCGTCGGGCGCGCATCCATGCGAAATCAGCACTTACGCAACCCCCAAAATCCGGCTCGTTTCGCGTGCTGCCTGCCGCCATATGCAAAAATTCTGACCCAGATCCCCGAGGCAAAAAAGGGGGCTGCGGCCCCCTTTTTCGGTGTTTTGCAGGTCCGGTCTTTGCGGGGACCACAGGCGTAAGCTGCGTTGCGGTCCCCCGAACCGCCTTAGGTCAGGTCGCCGATGCGGATTTGCTCGGTCGACGTAAACGGCGCCAACAGCGGTGAGACGTCCTCGTCGATCGGACCGCCGACAAGACGCACGTAAAGATCGGTGCCATCGTGGTAAAGCGCCGAGACATCGGAGGCCATCAAGCTCTCGTAATCGTCGACAACCGGAGTGTCGCTGCCGGGTGACAGGCGGAAATCGGCACTGGCCTCCATCTTGTAGGTCAGGCTGTCGCCTTCCCGCAGACCCGTTGTCTCGAATTGCATGGCCGAGGGCATGCTGTCGAACTCCAGCGTATAGACGTAATCGACGGTCGCGCTTGCGGCCAAAGCGAACTGATAGGTGTTTGCCCGCGCGGTCTGCGGATCGTTCATCACCGCCCCATCGGACCGGGTGATGGTCAGATCGCCGGTCGTCGCGATGCCTTCGCGCACAAAAAGGCTGCTGACGGCCGGCGTGGTGTCGGGGCTGATCCAGGCATCGAGCGTCGGGTCGTAAAGCGCGTCGTCGGTCGTCACCAGCGCATCGTTGACCGGCGTCAGGATGCCGCCCTCGACGCCCGTCAAGCTGCCATCGATGTCGACAAACCGGTTTGTCGGCGCGGGCGCCACACCCTCGCGCGTGACAAAGGTAAAGCGGTTCTCGTCCGGCGTGTTCTCGAACGTCAGATTGCGGCCCCAGGAGGGGGTTGCCTGCTCGTCCGACGTGCGCACCCGGATCGCGTCCTGGCTTGCGTCGAAGTTCACAAAATGCACGCCGTCGAGCCCCGAGGGCGCATCGCGGTAAAGCCGGATGCCTTTGAAAAAGTCCGGGTTGCCGTCGTTGCCGAAGGAGGGGGTGTCGGAAAGGCCGTCAATAAAGCTGTCTTTCAAATCGTTGGTCTGCTCGAAAAACACGGGTTCGCCGGCATCCAGCACCATTGCGTTGTCGACGGTTCCGCCATTGCCCTTGATCCAAATGGCGCTGCGGCTGGTGTGGTGAACGGTGGTGTCCTCCAGCGTAAACTCGCCCAGATCGACCGTGTCGCGGTTCACTTGCAATGTCCCGGGGTTCACCTTGCCCTCGATAAACACCCCATCGCGGGAGCTGTGGGCGGTGTTGCCGATGAAGACAAGCTGATCCATCGTACCGCCGGCGA
>CALCPC010000542.1 GCA_937900975.1 uncultured Paracoccaceae bacterium | reverse complement strand
TCGAGCGCGCCGGCAACCATGTCGAACACACCGTCAAGCCCGGCGCCAAGGCGGCGCGCGGGGCCGATCTGGCTCCCCTCGCCGCCGCCGACCATCCCCCATCGTAACCGTGCCATCACAGCCCCTTTACACAAATCCAATGGCGGTGAGGTAACCGCGGTTGGCCCGGGCATCCGCCTCTGGCGTCACGTCGAGCGTCGGGTCGATGTCTTGCTCGACCGTGCACCAGCCCGAAAAGCCCGCGTCCAACAATGTTTCCCGCGCGGCTTCGAAATTCACGTCGCCCTCACCCAGCTTGCAAAAGATGCCCTGGCCGCACGCCTCGTAAAACCCTGTGCGCCGGGCGATCACATCGGCCTTTACGACCGGGTCGATGTCTTTGAAGTGGACATAGCTGATCCGGTCGATGTGGCGCCGCATAAAGGCGACCGGGTCGAACCCCGCATAGGAATGGTGGCCGGTGTCAAAGCAGATCTTCAGCAGGTTTTCGTCGACCTCCGCCAGAAGCCGCTCAAGCTCTGGCTCGAAATCCATAAAGCCGCCGGCATGGGCATGGATGCCGACGGTCAGCCCATACTCCTCGCTGCCCATCCGCGCGACGGTGGCGATCCGGTCGCGGAAGGCGGTCCAGTCCGCTGTTGTCATCGCCTCGGCCTCTGCCGCGCGGCCGGCGGTGGGGGCGCGGCGGGGCGCGATGGAATCGATCAACACAAGATGCGCCGCACCATGCGCGACCAACGCCTGGCACGTGCGCTTTGCGCCGTCCATCACGTCGTCCCACGCGGCGGGATCGTGAAACGGGCGGAAGACAACACCGCCGATCAGCGTCAAACCCTCCTGCGCCAACGCGTCCGCGACTTGCGGCGGGTCCTCGGGCATAAAGCCGACCGGGCCAAGTTCAATCCCGCGGTAGCCCGCCGCCGCGCATTGGCGCAAGACCTCCCGCCAGTCGGGGTTGCGCGGATCGCCCGCGAACTCCACACCCCAGGAACAGGGTGCGTTGCCAATGCGAATGCTCATGTGTCGTCTCCTGGAACCGCACGCCATTGTCGCGCCGCCGCTGCCGACCAAGCGGTGTCGATGATCTCAGCCACCGCCAGCCCGTCGCGAAACGTCGGCCATACCGGCGCACCGGTGGCAATCGCCGTGAGGAAATCGCGCGCCTCGATGATAATCTGGTCTTGGTAACCGGTGCCATGGCCCGGCCCCTGGCAAAACGCGCCATAATCGGCATGCGCGGGCCCGGTCAGAATTTTCGTAAAGCCGCGCCCGGCCTCTGGCCCCTCAGCACGGTAAAGCCAAAGCGCGTTCTGATCCTCCTGATCGAAGCGCAGCGCGCCCCGGGTGCCGTGAACCTCGTAGGCGTAGCCCATCTTCCGCCCCGTCGCGATGCGGCTAAAGTAAAGATGCCCCAACGCGCCCGAGGCGAAGCGGCACATCATATGCGCATGGTCGTCATTGGTCACGGCCGCCGCGCCCTCCGCGCCCGGGCGGCTGTCATGCACCGTCTCGATCTCGGCAGAAACCTCGCGGATCGGGCCAAGAAGCGCTAGCGCCGCGTTGATCATATGGGGGGCGAGATCGCCCATGGTGCCATTGGCCCGCCCCGTCGTGCGCCAGGTTGCAGGCAGCGCGGGATCGGCCAAGAAATCCTCAGTATGTTCGCCGCGAAACCAGGTGATTTGGCCCAGCGCACCCGCCGCGATAAGGCGGCGCGCCTCCTGCGTGGCCGGCGTGCGGACATAGTTGAAACCCACCATGTTGGCAACGCCCGCAGCCTTCGCCGCCGCTGTCATGGCCCGCGCATCGTCCAGCGATGCACCCAGTGGCTTTTCGCAAAAAACCGGCTTGCCCGCGGCGAAAGCCGCGTCAGCGATCGCGCGATGCGTCTCTTGCGGCGAGGCGATGATGACCGCGTCGACCTCGCGCGCCGCAACCAGTGCGCGCCAATCCGATGTCGCGCGGTGAAAGCCATACGCCTGGCGATAGCGCTCGGCCGAGGCGTCGGTGCTGGCGCACACAACCTCCAATGTCGGGCGCAAGGCAGAGTCGAACACGTCGCCGACCGACGCCCTCGCAACCGCGAGGGCCTAGCCCATATAGCCGCCGCCGAACAGGCCAATGCCGATCTGAGCCATCTGTCCTCCCCCGAGATCCGGCTGCGAAAGTCTTTCTTGCAACCGGTTGCAAAGCTTGTATCCTGAGATTCGAGGATCCGCAATCAGCAAAACGCGGCCCACGCCCGGGCGCCTGCCCCGGGCCAAAGGGAGAGTGAGATGACCGAGACCATCCGCCTGACGGTCGCTCAGGCCATCGTGCGCTATCTTACGGCGCAATTCATCGATATCGACGGGGTTGAGACGCGCATTTGCGGCGGCGGGTTCGGAATTTTCGGGCATGGTAACGTCCCCTGCCTTGGCGAAGCGCTTTACGACGTGCATCGCGATATGCCGCTTTACCGGGGCCAGAACGAACAGGCGATGGGGTTCGCGGCGGCGGCTTATGCAAAATATCACCTGCGCCGGCGGTTCATGTTTTGCACGGCGTCCGCGGGGCCGGGCACGGCCAACCTGCTGACAGCCTCCGCGCTGGCCCATGCCAACCGGCTGCCGATGCTGATGCTTTGCGGCGATACCTTTCTGACGCGCCTGCCCGATCCAGTCTTGCAACAGCTTGAGCATTTCGGGAACCCCACGCTCGGCCTAAACGACGCGTTCAAATCCGTCTCCCGCTATTGGGACCGGATCACACATCCCGCGCAGATCCTGCAATCGCTGCCGGCGGCGCTGGCAACGATGCTTGACCCCGCGGATTGCGGGCCGGCGTTTTTGGTCCTGCCGCAGGACCTGCTTGGATGGGCCTACGTTTATCCCTCGCGCTTTTTTGACCGGCGCGTGCACCGTATCCGCCAACAAACCCCCGATGAGGCCGAGGTCGCGGCGGCGGCCAAGGCCCTAAAGGCGGCCAGCCGGCCGATCTTGATCGCAGGCGGCGGGGTGCAGTACGCGGGCGCCGTGGCCGAGATGACGGCCTTTGCCGAGAGCCATAACATCCCCGTCGTCGAAACCATCGCGGGCCGCGCCAACCTTCTGGCGACGCATCCCCTCAACATCGGCCCTTTGGGCGTCACGGGGTCCGACAGCGCCAACACATTGGCCGAGGGCGCCGATCTGATCCTCGCGGTCGGCACGCGGCTGCAGGATTTCACCACCGGTTCTTGGACGGCGTTCGCGGCCGACGCACCGCTGATCGGGCTGACCGCCGCGCGCCACGACGCGGCCAAACACTTGGCCCTGCCGGTTGTGGGCGACGCCAAACGCGGGCTCCTGGCGCTGTCGCGCGCGCTGGGCGACCACCGCGCGCCGACGGCGTGGACGCGCTTTGCCCAAGCCGAGCGGACCGCCTGGGACGCCTATGTCGCGGGCAATACGCGGGTGGGGAACGGCCCGAACTCCTATGCGCAGGCCATTGGCGTCGTGAACGATCTTTGCCACCCAAGGGATCGCATCGTCGCCGCGGCCGGCGGCCTCCCGGCGGAGGTTACGGCGAATTGGCGCACGCAGGGCATCGGCACGGTGGATGTAGAGTTCGGCTTTTCCTGTATGGGGTATGAGATCGCCGGGGGGTGGGGCGCCC
>CALCPC010000541.1 GCA_937900975.1 uncultured Paracoccaceae bacterium | reverse complement strand
GGAACACACCGGTCTGGTCGGCGTCGGCGCTTTCGAACACCGTGACGAAGGTGCCACCGGCAAGCCCCGCGACATCGGATCTGTTCTGCGTGCTGCTCGTGGTTTGGTTCACCACCGCCTCACCCGTCACCGGCGTGCCGGTGGCATCGAAGCGGCGCGAAATCACGCCCTGCCCGCTGCCATCGCCCGCGGTTCCAATGGTGTCTGATGTCCAGGTGACCACAAAACCGCCATCGTCGATGCCGCTGACGGCGGGGTCGAACTGATCCTGCGCGGTTTCGACATTGACGGGAAACACCGCGCCGATGGCGGTCCCGTCGCCCTCATAGACCTGGCCGAAGACGCCTGTGGCGCTGCCATCCGTGCCGTTTTCCGTCCAGACGGCGACGAAGCGGCCGCCGGTCAGGCCCGCGACAGCCGCGTCCTGCGCGCCAGCGGTGCCGGGCAGCGTGATCTCCCCCCCGACGGGCATTCCCGCGCTGTCGAAAACCTGCGCCCGCGCGTTCCCGCCATCTTGCCAGGCCACGACAACACCGCCCGTGGCAAGCCCGTTGGCAGCGCCCGAGGGCGCAATCGTGGCCATTGCCGGGGCGCTTTGGGCGCCGGGCGTTGTCGTGTTGACCTGAAAATCGGGACCGCTCGGCACGCCTGCGGCATCGTAGAAGCGGATTTGGATCCCGAGATTCGATCCATCGCCAAAATCATCGACAAACGCTACCGCAAAGCCGCCGCCGGACAGGCCGGCGACCACCGGGTCGAACTGTGTGCCAAGCGTGTTGGTCGTGTTGACAACGAACGCATCGCCCGCCGGCAGCCCATCCGGGCCGAACTGGCGCGCCAAAACGCCAAAATCGCTTGAGGTTGGATTGTCCGCAAACACCGCCTCCCAAACGATGACAAAGCCGCCATCATCGGTTGCGGCAATCGCCGGATCCTGCTGCGCGCCCAGGCCGTTTGCCGTCGCGACCGTCTCGGTGCTGAGCGGTTCTCCCAATGCCGAGAAGCGCTGATAGACGATTGACGCGCTGCTTCCGTCCTGACCGGCGCTTTGCCACACAACAACATACGTACCATCTGACAGTACTGCTGCTTGTGGTTGAGTTTGCGCACCCTCAGTTATCGTATTGACAGGTGGCTCAGGAAGAAGCGGAGCCTTCATGACAAACCTCAATAAGCGTAGTGAGCACAGGAGCGCCAAAAAGTATTCGAATTATAGGGGGAAGTGGGCGTGGGAACTCGTGACTCTGGGACCTGGCTACTGCAAACTGCCACAATGCTGCCACAACTTAAAATTTTTCTCAAGCTTTACGGAAATGCTTAAAAATCGCCCATAGCTCAATGAAACCGCTTGGTTTTCGCCCGCCGGTCTAGCGCACGCGCCCGGCTTTTTTTGCAGCCGAGGCGGCCAGTGCGGCGGTTGCGAATCGCCGCCACGGAAGTCTGGCGCCGCCCTAAGACCATAGGCGTAATGACAGGGGGGATTTTCTTCCGTACACTGTAGGATGCAGTTGGACGGGAATGTATTCGATGTTGGCACGGATCACTGGGGCGGCGGTTTTGGCGGGTTTTGCGACAGCGGCCCTGGCGCTGGATGGGCCGTTGACGCCGCTCCAGGATCCGATGGACACGGGCATGTGGGACTACCACCAGATCGAGGTTTTGGGCGATCCGGCCAACATCCGCTTTGACGACCGGGTCAAAGTCTTTGTCCCCGCATCTGCCGAGGATAGCACGGCAGTGCCGGTTCTGGTCGACGCGACCGCCGTCCCGGGCGTCCGGCGGATCATGATTATCGCAGATTACGGCCCGTTTCCGCATTTGATGTCGTATTACCCCGAGACGGCGGAGGCCAAGATCGCGCTGCGCACCAAGATCGATCAGGCGACGGTGATCCGCGCGGCTGTGGAAACGGAAAGCGGCGCCTGGCTGATCGGCTCGGCGCATGTGGACGCGGCGGGCGGGGGCTGCACGGCGCCGGCGCACGCCTATGCGGACGCGGATTGGGAAGAAAAGCTGGGCAACATCCATGGCCGAATTTGGCCGGACACAGGCCGTGCGCGGATGATCATCGACCATCCGATGGACACCGGGCTGGCCCACAACATTCCCGTCTTTATCGTTGAGGAGTTGAATTTTGCCGGTCCCGACGGCGGCGCCGTCGCCCGGATCGAGTTGCATGAGCCGATTTCCGAGGATCCCAGCTTCTCACTGTTTTTTGAGCCTGGGACCATGCCTGCCGTGCTCGACGTGACGGGCCGCGACAACAACGGCAACTTGTTCGAGGGGCAGCTAAGCCAAGGACCGGCCCTGTGACACTCAGCCGTCGGGGCGCGCTTGGCCTTATCGGTGCCGCGCCGCTGATCCGCCCCGCCGTCGCCAAAACCCGCTTCGCCTATGCGCTGTCACTCACAGCCATTGCGGATGGTGTTTGGATGCTTGAGGGCGCCACCGAATATTTCTCCGAAACGAACGGCGGCGCCATCGTCAATCTTGCGGTGTTGCAAGGCGCGACGGGGCTGATCCTGGTCGATACGGGCCCCTCGCTGAAATACGGTCAGGCGCTTTTGTCCGCGCTCAGCACGCTGGACCCGCGGGGCGTCTCGGCGGTGGTCAACACGCATATCCATCCCGATCACTTCTTTGGCAATCAGGCCTTTGCCGGCGTCCCGATCTATGCCTTGGACAAAACGATCGCCGGCGTCCGGCGCGATGGCGACGCGCTGTCGGACAATATGTATCGGCTGCTGGGCGATTGGATGCGTGGGACCGAGGTGGTGGCGCCCAACCGCGTCATCGCGGGGGGCGAGACGGTGCTGGACGGTCGGCCGGTTCGGATCCTGGCGCTGGACGGACACACGGATGCCGACCTTGCGGTTTTGGACAGCCGGACAGGGACGGTGATCGCGGGGGACCTGCTGTTTTACGACCGCGCACCGACGACGCCCAGCGCAGACATCCGGCGGTGGCAGGTGGCGCTGACCGTGCTGGAGGATCTGCGCGCCGCCCGCCTTGTGCCGGGCCATGGGCCGCTGGATCTGACCGGCGCGTCGATTGCGCAGACCCGGGACTATCTGACATGGCTCGACACCACGCTGCGGCGCGCGGCGCGGAGCGGCCAGACGATGGTGGAGATCATGGATTTCGACCTTCCGGCGAAGTATGCGGCGATGGGCGCGCAGCCCGAAGAGTTCCGACGCTCAGTCTCTCACCTTTTCCCAGCAATCGAGGTTGAGGAACTGCCGCGCGCGAACTAGAGCAATTTCCGTTCACATTGGATCAGAAATCGCTGTCTCAAGATCAGCAG
>CALCPC010000540.1 GCA_937900975.1 uncultured Paracoccaceae bacterium | reverse complement strand
CGTCGAATTGGCCGAACGCTACGCCCCCGGTAAAGTCACGAACCTTATGACCGTCGGCGGGACGCAACAGGTGATGCTGAAAGTCCGGTTCGCCGAGATGAGCCGGCAGGTGTCCAAACAGATCGACTCGAACCTCGGCGGCGGCATCCTGAACTCGGATGTCAACGGTGTCGGCTTTGGCGGTGACGGAACCGGTCTTGCACTGCTGACCGACAGCCCGGACGAGGCGGGGCGGCTGTTGTTCGACCCGACACAGCAACTTGGCGTCGGCGCCGTGTTCTCGCTGGGCGATTTTACGCTCAACCTGCTGCTTGAGGCGCTTGAGTCGAAGGGCATGGTGCGCACCCTGGCGGAACCGAACCTCGTGGCCATCTCGGGCGAGACCGCGACGTTCCTGGCCGGTGGTGAGGTCGGCATCCCGATCCGGACATCCGACGAAGTGACCGTGGAGTTCAAACAGTTCGGCATCAGCCTAGAGTTCGTGCCCTTTGTCGTGGACGACGATCTCATTCGGTTGGAGCTTGTCACCGAGGTGAGCTCGCTCGACGATATCGACGAAGGCGCGGGTTTTGTCACCCTGAGCTCTCGCCGCGCATCGACCAGCGTCGAGATGCGCGACGGTCAAAGCCTGGCAATCGCCGGTCTTCTGCAGGACAACTTCAACGACGCGGTTGCGCAAATCCCCTGGCTCGGCGATGTGCCGGTGCTTGGCGCGCTGTTCCGCTCAACCAGTTTCCTGCGCGAGCAGAGCGAACTTGTCATCATGATCACCCCGTATCTTGTCACCGCGACCGACGGCGACGCGATTGCGCTGCCGTCCGACCAGTTCAACCTACCGACCGAACTCGAGCTCTTCTTTAACGGAAGCGTTATTGGATCCCGCGTGGTGCGCGACGTCGCCCGCCAGGATTTCCAGGGCTCCTACGGCTACGTGATGGAGTAAGGCGCATGACCCGCATGATCCTTAAATCGACCGCGGTTCTCTCGGTCCTGGCGATTGCCGGATGTTCGACCGGGGGGCCGGGCGACATCGGGCCGACCTTCGGCACGGCGACCACGACCAACCTGCTGACACAGGCGGCGTATCTTGAAGGCGGCCTTCTGGCACAGCTTTCGCGGTCGTTCCGCGCCGCGGCGCCGGACATGATCAACTTTGGCTTCGACAGCGCGCAATTGGACGCGGAGGCGCGGGCGATCCTGGACCAACAGGCCGCCTGGATCGCCGCCAATCCGCGCATCCGGTTCCGCGTCTACGGTCACACCGACCTTGTCGGCTCCAACAGCTATAACCGGCAGCTCGGCCTGCGCCGGGCCCGCGCGGCGGTCAATTATCTGGTTGCCCGGGGCGCACCGCGGTCCCGCCTGGAAGCGGTGGCCTCATTTGGCGAAACCCGGCCCCTGGTCAACACGCAAAACCGGGAGCGGTTGAACCGGCGCACGGTGACAGAGGTGATCGGCATCCATCGCGGCAACCGCGTTGGCGACGATTTGGACGGCAACATCGCTGTCGAGCTTTACGGCCAATACGTCACCGGCAACCTCGGCGCCCGCTGACCGCGCCGGGGCGCCGCGGCGCCCTGGTCGCCCAGAAAAACTCAAAGCCACCGACCTTGCCGCCTCGCCCTTGCGAGGCGGCTTTTTTTAGGCAAAAGCGCCCCACGCGCGCGCTCGACAAGGCAGACCCCGCCAGGTTTCGCCAAAAAGGTCTAAGTTTCGCCCTTTTTTTCCATAGAAATCCGATCACTCTTCGGAATTGCGTTAGGAATCGACTATATCGTCGAGCGTGGGCCTAACGGTGTTGGCCAGGCACCCGTTTCGGGGTGGCCCGGTACTCCGAAACGGTACAGCGCGAACCACCGCAGTACGCGGGATAGGAGCAGGGGGCTCTGGACTATGGGATTGCTGAAGGCAAAGCCGGAAGAGACCGAGGTTCTTTCTATCGCGCGAAATCATGAGGAATTTCCGGACCTGACGATGAGCCTTAACGGAAGCATCGCGGGACGCTGGTCGCCCATCGCGCTTGACGGAGCAGAAGATGCCATCCGCGCCGGCGTCGGGCCCGACCTGGAAATCGCGATTGTCGCCGTGTCCGACCAGGACGAAGTGGACCTGGTGCCCATTATCCGGGTGGTCCAGGCCGCGCGCGACAGCGGTATAAAGGTGCTTTTGGTGGCCAAAGGGCTGTCCCCCGCCGGGCTGCATCAGCTTTTGCGCACCGGCGCGGATGATTTTGCGCCCTACCCCCTGCCCGACGGCGCGTTGATCGACGCCATTTCGCGGCTTCGCTCGTCTTACGTGGACGACACGGCGGCAGAGGTGAAGGGGCCGAAACGCAAGCGTCACGGCATTATCATGCCCGTCTATGGCGTGGCCGGCGGCGTCGGCGCCACGACCTTTGCAGTCAACCTTGCCTGGGAACTGGCCGTCTTGTCGAAAAAGACCGACAAGCGGGTCTGCCTTCTGGACTTTAACTTCCAGTTCGGCTCCGTCTCGACCTATCTCGACCTGCCCCGGCGCGAATCGATCTATGAACTCATCTCCGACGCCGGGGACATGGATCACGATTCGCTCAGCCAAGCGCTTACATCCTACAAAACACGGCTTGCGGTGCTGACGGCGCCGATGGATGCGCTGCCCCTCGACATCATTGCGCCCGAGGACATTGCCCGCCTGCTTGAGATTGCGCAGGCCTCCTACGATTTTGTCGTTGTCGACATGCCCCACACCCTGGTCCATTGGTCCGACAACGTTCTGCGGATGGCCGAGACGTTTTTCGCGGTGTTGGAGATCGACATGCGCTCCGCCCAAAACTGTCTTCGTTTTCTTCGGGCTCTGAAGGCCGAAGACCTTCCATATGAAAAAGTGCAATTCGCTTTGAACCGGGCGCCCGGTTCGCTCGACCTAAATGGGAAGGCGCGCGCCAAACGCTTGGCAGAAAGTCTTAACGTCGAAATCAACATCCTCTTGCCCGATGGCGGCAAGTCGGTGCAAGCGAGTGGGGATGAGGGGTTGCCGCTGGCCGAGGGACAGCCAAAGAACGCGCTGCGCAAAGAGGTGCGGTCAATCGCGCAATCGATCTTCGATGCTGTCGTCGCCGAGAAAGCGGCGGTGGTGCAGTAACGGGGGAAGCCGATGTTCAGACGCTATCAAAAGCAGGAAGTGCCGCAGCCCCCGCGCATCGACGCGGATCCAGCGGAACTGGCGCTGAAGCAACGCCAACGCGCCGAAACGGTCAAGCGCCAGATGAGCCAGGCCGAAATGGCCGAAATCCAGCGCGAAGCCAAGCGGATGGACAAGCTGCTGGACGTGCGGATGGAGTTGCACAAGCGGCTTCTTGAAACACTGAACCTTGCGGCGATTGACAAGGC
>CALCPC010000539.1 GCA_937900975.1 uncultured Paracoccaceae bacterium | reverse complement strand
TGGCAAAGCCGACGGGCATGTGAACCAGGGGATGGCGGTCGCGGCCGCCCGCCTCAAGCAACAGCACACGCACCGTGGGGTCCTCGCTAAGCCTTGCGGCCAAGACGCAGCCGGCCGAGCCACCGCCGACGATGACATAATCGAACTCGGTCACGGAGTGTCCCCCATTGCTGAGATTTAATGCACCAATTGGTTACTAAGCCAAAGCCTCCTGTCAAGCGCCCCCTGTCGCCCCTTGCAGGCCCCGCCTATGGTGGGCGGGAAAAGGGGGCGCCATGCCGGACGATCCAGAAAGCACGAAGCCGCGGACCCGCGATGCCGGCGCGACGCAAGCGCGCATTCTGGCGGCGGCAAAGATCGAGTTTGCCGAAGCCGGGCTCGGCGGCGCCCGCGTCGACGCCATCGCGGCCCGCGCCAAGGCCAACAAGCGGATGATCTACCATTACTTTGGCAGCAAAGAAGCGCTGTTTCAGCATGTGCTAGAGGCCGCCTATCTCGATATCCGAACGGCCGAGCAAGCGCTGGACCTCGACGGTCTTCCGCCCGCCGCGGCGTTGGAGCGTTTGGCGCGGTTCACCTGGGGCTACTACCTCAAAAATCCCGAATTCATCACCTTGGTCAACAGTGAGAACCTGCACCGCGCGCGCCATGTCGAAGGCTCGGAGGTAATCCGCGCGATCAGCCGCAAGTTTGTCGCCATGACCGAGTCGTTGCTGGCGCGGGGCGTGGCAGAGGGGGTTTTTCGCCCGGGCCTTGACCCTGTCCAATTGAACATAACCATCGCGGCGATCGGCTATTACTACCTCACCAACCGCTTTACCGGCGCCATCGTGTTCGAGCGTGACCTCATGGCGCCGCAGGCGCTGGAGGCCCGACTTGCGTTCAATATCGAGACGGAGATGCGGCTTGTCTGCCGGCCCGACATGCTGCCCCAGGATCCCTAGCCTTGCGACGTGGCGCACTGCTCATCGCGCCGGCGGTGCAGCGGTGCGGCCGCAAAAAGCGCCGCGGGTAGCAGCCGGAAAACGCCCCCCATCCCGGCCTGAAGATAAGGGGCCAGGACCGCCAGCGTCAGCGCGCCGGTAAAGCTGACGACAAAGCCAAGGGACAGGAGCGCTGCGATCTCCACAAAGGCCATCGTCTTGAAGACACCGAAAACGCCAAGCGCCATCAACCCGGCCCAGGAGGCCGCCGAGGCGCCACCGATCATCGCCAGAAGACAGCGCGACTGCAGCGGAAGGGCGGCAAAGGCCAGGCCGCCCGCCCGCTCCATCATCGGCAAAGCGACCCGACCGATCATCACCGCGTTCACCGTCAGCAGCGTTGCAAGGCACAGCTTGACCCGCAGCTTGTCGCTGATCGCGGCGGGGTCGAAACCCGTCCGCAGCGCCAGCAGCGTCAGGCCCGAGACCCAAAGCACGATCAGCGCCGCTGCGACAAAACCGTGGATTTGGCGCAACGCCGCCAAATCCGCCGCCCCGGTCGGGCGCTGCAAACTGCGCATGAACCGCGCGTCGGCATAGATCGCCAAACCAAACCCCAGCGCCAATCCCACAAGGTGGAAAAACCGCACCAAATCGACCGCCATCGACATCGCTACCTCACACCCAAAATACCCCAGACGCGGTTCTAGGCGAGAGATCCAAAGAGAGTGTTACCAAGGATCGCGGCTGTAAACGTTTGCGCAGAGCAGAAGGCCTGTGGAGGCCTTGCCCTGAGAAGCCCCAACAAGACCGAAGGCGGCGCGGGCGACAGGGATGAAAAATCCAAAACCACCGCCGGCCCCGCGCTGAGCCTTCGAGGCCGGGCCAGGACAACGGACGGCCAGCACCGTGTTTGTCGCAATAAACGCGGTCTCAACCGGCGGTAAGGCGCTGCGATCTTAAGGTTTTCTGTCGCGAAACATGTCCCGCCCTCAACCCGAAACCACGCGATCCGATGCAGGGGAATGCGGACCGCGCCTTTCGCGTCCCCGGCTTTCTGGTCCGAGGCGGGTCCCGTTCCCCTGAGCGCCGGTGTCCGCCTCAAGATCATCCGGCGGCGGACACCGGGCAGCTTTGTCGACCGCCCGCCGATCGCGCTAAACTGCAAAGGGCCCAAAGCCCGGCTTAGCCCCGCGCGGCCCGCTGCAGCGACGCCTTAAGCGGCGTGTCGGAACGTCTTGGCAAAGCGCCGGATCAGGCGACCGAAGGCCGGCGGATCGGCGCGCTTTGCGGCCTTCTCTGCGGTCAACCACCGGCGCGTCCGCTCTCGCAATTCGGGAAAGTCATTGGAGACGGTCTCAACGCATAACGGGTAGACCGCAACCCGGCACACCACAGATCGACCAGAGCCGAGATCCTTGACATAGTCGAAGTGTCCGATCCGCTGATGCTGCACCCGGCCGGTCACGCCGGCCTCTTCCGCGGCCTCGATCACCGCCACTTCCCATGGCTTTTTCTTTTTGATCGGCCAGCCCTTCGGACCGATCCAACGCCGGGTCCGGCGCGAGGTGATCAACAACACCTCCAACCCATTGCCACCCTCGCGGTAGCAAAGCGCCCCGATTTGCGTCCGCTTGCCCCGCTTTGGCGCTTTGTCCTGTTGTGCCTTGCCCAAACCCAGTCCCATCGCACACCACCCTGTTGCGCGCCCGACCTTTCTGGAAGATGACGGCACAGCGCGGCCAACCTGTCGTGCCATGTTTGACCATGGGGTGCCAGATGGAAGCCTGGATTCCAATCACTGTTGCAGCCGCCTTTTTTCAAAACATCCGCTTTCTGTTGCAAAAGCGGATGACGGCCTCGTTCAGCACAATGGGCGTAACCTTTGCGCGGTTTGTCTTTGCGGCCCCCCTCGCCCTGCTTTTGGCGCTGTTTTTGACGTTCAACGGGTCTGGTTGGCCCGGTATGCCACCCGCGTTTTGGATTTTTGCCATCCTTGGCGGTGGGGCGCAGATCGTGGCAACGGCGCTGCTGGTGCATCTCTTTTCGTTGCGCAATTTCGCGGTGGGGATCACGTTCTCGAAAACCGAAACGGTCAGCACAGCGCTGTTGTCGCTGCTGATTTTGGGGG
>CALCPC010000538.1 GCA_937900975.1 uncultured Paracoccaceae bacterium | reverse complement strand
CCGCGATCATCAGAAGACAGGCGCCGACGGCGATGATCATGAATTGGGCCGAGATGATCGACCAGTTCATGATGCCTTGGGCACCGAACATGCCGCTGTCGAAGGCGAAAAGCAGAAACAGCGTGAAAACGGCGACGGTGCCGACCATGCCGCCAAGCTCTGGCCGGATCAGCGCCTGGCGCCAGGGGGAGATATTCTTGACCCGCTCATCGGTGTCGGTCTTTGCGGGACCGGGATTGTCCGGTTCTTCCGTCTCGGTATCCGCCATCATCGTCCCCCCTGTGGCGCGGCGCCCTGTTGTGTCCGGGCGATTTTATGTGGTCCTTGAATGCTTTGGCGTCCCGTCCCAGGCATCCGGACGGTGCAAAGGCTTTTGACGTTTCGGCCCGGTTCGGCTGGCCTGCCCTGGCCGGCGGTCGGACGCGGGATGTGGGGGACCGCCACCGCGGCGGCGGTCCCCCGGGTCAAGGCCGGAGCCTGGGGAGCAGCGGAATTCGCCCGCGTATGCCTCAACTTTCTCAAGCCCGGCCTTGGTGACGAAACCGGGGCCAGAGTTGATGTTGTTGCCGGGCAGCACGCCATAGCGGTCCCAGTTGGCGAGGATGACGACGGGCATATAGGCCTGCAGGAACGGCTGCTGGTCGATGCCCCAGTTGATGATGTCCTCCTTGATCGCCTTCACGATCTCTTCACCCAAGTCGAAAGTGCCGAAATGGATGTCGCCGGCTAGGCCGTTTTCCTTCAGCGCGGCGATGGTCGGATCGGCAGAGACGGGGCCCAGCGTCAGGATCCCGTCCACATCGGGGTTGGCCGAAAGATAGGCCAGGACCTTGTTTTTAATCTCGGCAGGGTCGGTGCCGCTGTCCATCATCGCATCGCCCAGCTCAACGCCCAGCCCGTCGGCATAGCCGCGGCACCGCTCACCCACTGTCGGCTGCTGGATGGCGTGGTTGTCGCAAAGATACTGAGTCACGCCCTCGCCGGCCGCGCGCAGACCGGCGGCGAAGCCGGCGTCATATTCAGGCTGGCCGACATACATCAGCGCGCCAACCTCGCGCGCCTGTTCGGGCGTGCCGGTGTTCATAATGATAACGTCGATGCCCTGATCCACCGCATCCGCGATCGGGCCTTTCAGCACGTCGAAATCGGCCAGCGTGGTGATGATGCCATCGGGGCCCGACGCCGCTGCCTGTTCGATGATCCGCGCCATGTCGGCGATGTCGCCTGTCGGCGGTTGGCGGTACTCCACCTCCACGCCCACCTGCTCTCCGGCGAGTGCGATGCCGTTCTTGATCGTGTTCCACCAGCTGTCGCTGTCGGGCGCATGGCTGACGAGCACGTATTTCTCGCCCTCCGCTGCGGCCGCGCCGGCAATCATCAGCGGCGCAGCAACGACAGCCGTCGTCACCATCAGTGTTTTCAGAAAACGCATTTTATCCTCCCTGGGCTTCCGTCAGAGCGGTCCGCCGATCCGGGTCTTTCCGCCCTTGGCCAGACTGTAAGCACGAATCGTGCCTGCTTGCAACCGGTTGCAAAAATCACCCTCCTTGGGCAAAGTGAAGCATGGTCGGGTGTTTCGCCGAACCGGGAATGGAGATTGGGTATGTCCGTCACGCTCAAGGATGTCGCATTGCGGGCCGGTGTTTCACGCTCTGCTGTCTCGCGCACCTTCACCGCGGGCGCCTCCGTGTCGCCGAAGACCCGGCAGAAAGTGGAGGCGGCGGCGGCAGAGCTTGGCTATGCGCCAAGCGCGCTGGCCTCGGCGCTCAGCACCGGGCGGACCAAGCTGATCGGGTTGGTGTCGAACAACTTTCACAACCCGATCTTTTTGGAGGTTTTCGACCTGTTTACCCGCGGGCTGCAGGAGCGGGGGCTGCGTCCTTTGCTGGTGAACCTGACAGACGAAACCGATCCCGAAGCGTCGGTCCGGATGCTGAAGCAATACTCGGTCGATGGGGTGATTGTCGCCTCCTCCACCCTGCCGCCAGAGTTTGCGAGCGCGTTCCGCGAGGCCGGCTTGCCGGTTGTCCATTCCTTTGGCCGGCGCACGACGACACCGCGGGTGCATGTGGTGGGGATCGACAACCGGGCCTGCGGGCGGATGGCGGCCGAGACGTTTCTGGCGTGGGGCTACCGCCGCGTCGCGTTTCTTGGCGGCCCAGAGGCCGCGACCTCCACCCAAGACCGGTTGGTGGGATTTCTCGATGCGCTGCGCGACGCGCCGGAGGTTACGGTGCGCACCAGCTTCGCCGCGGCCTATGCGTTCGATGCGGGGCGTGCGGCGATGCAGGCGCTGATCGGCGCCGATGCTTTGTCCGAGGCCTATTTCTGCGGCGACGACGTTTTGTCCATCGGCGCGCTCAGCGCGCTGCGCG
>CALCPC010000537.1 GCA_937900975.1 uncultured Paracoccaceae bacterium | reverse complement strand
ACCAGCACCAGCTGCAACAGCTCGTCCTTGCCGGAGTTGATGTTGGTCAGCATCCGCAGCTCTTCCAGCCCTTCGACCGACAGGTTCTGCGCCTCGTCGATGATCAGGATGACGCGCCGCCCGGCCGCGTATTCGGCGATCAGGAAATCCTGCAACTGCTGGAACAGCGTGACATAATCGCGGCTGTCGGCATAGGCGAGGCCAAGCGCGTTCAGCACCCATTGCAAGAGCGCGCCGCGCCCGCCCTGGGCGTTGGAGATCAGCCCGACGGTGACGTCGTCTTCGACCAGGCGCAGAAGCTTTTGGATCAGCGTGGTCTTGCCCGCCCCGACCTCGCCGGTGACGACGGTGATCGGCGCGCGGGTCAGGATCCCGTATTCGAGCACGGTGAAGGCGCGCCGGTGCCCCGGCGCCCAGAACAGGAAATCGGGATCGGGCAGGAGGGTGAAGGGCCGCTCGGAGAGCCCGAAAAACTCCATGTAAAGGGCCGAAGTCGATATCATTCAGCGTGCGCCTTTCAGATTGCGCCTGTCAAACCGGGCTTTTCCGGGGCTCTTCTGCACGCTAAGGGCGGCTGCGTGCAATCTTTGCGCGCCGTCCTTGCGTCCAGTCGTTGCCCCCAGAGCCGCGCCCAGCCTTTTGCGCCCGGAGGCGCGCCCTGCCTTTTGCGCCCCGAGCCGCAGTCCGCATGTGGTCACGCTTGCCCTGCCAAACCATGCAATTTCGACAAAAAGACGGTCACTGGCGGCGCAAAAGATCATAATTTACACATTTAGGACGGGATTTCGCCCGGATCTTGTCGCGTTTCACGGCCCCGCCGCCGCCCTGCCGCCCAGATCCGACATAAAGGATAAAATCTGGTATAAGTCTTCGTCAAATGAGGTTCGCTTTTATCTTAAAATGGGTTACGGATGAATCGTTGATTAACGAACGGTGCGTCGCCACCGGGGGCAGTCCGAAGAGCCGGAAATGGAATCGCCGGAGGGGACTGTGGAGGCGCATGGGAGTGTAGGAGGGACGGCCGAAGCGCCGTTGCGTAACCATATGACGATGAGCTTTCGAGAGTTTCGCCGCGACGTCACGGTGACCCCGGTAGGAACCCCCGTAGGACCCGCCGCCGATCTGAGCCCGATATCTGGACCGAAGTCCAGACTGTCCGGGTTCGTCCCGGCCAAATCGCGCGTTTTCAGCACCGCCGTCTATCGCAGCGTGATCAAACGGACACTGGATATCGCCCTGGTCTTGGTCAGCGCCGTGATCGTGGTGCCCGTGGTGGCGATCCTTGCGCTTTTGATCGCCCGCGACGGGCAGCCCAGCTTTTACGCGCAAACCCGCATCGGCCGCGGCGGCAAGCCCTTCAAGATGTGGAAGCTGCGCAGCATGGTCGTCGACGCCGATGCGCGTCTGGCCGCGCATCTGGCCGCCGACCCGATCGCCCGGGCGGAATGGGACCGCGACCAAAAGCTGAAAAACGACCCCCGGATCACGCCGCTTGGCCGGATCCTGCGCAAAACCTCGCTGGATGAGTTGCCGCAGCTTTGGAATGTGTTGCGCGGCGACATGTCCTTGGTCGGGCCGCGTCCGATCATGGAAAACCAAGTCGCGCTGTATCCGGGCGAGGCCTATCACAGACATCGTCCGGGCGTCACCGGCAATTGGCAGGTGTCCGACCGGAATGCGAGCTCGTTCCAAGACCGCGCCCGTTTCGACGCCCAGTACGACCGGACGCTGTCGTTCTTGACCGATCTTTGGATCATCCTGCGCACCGTGCGTGTGGTCGTGCGTGGCACGGGCTACTGAGAGGACGGTTTTAGGCCCAAAGGATCGGGTCCCTTAAAGCGACCGATCAAACCCGCGGGCCGTCGCTTGGGCGCAGGGCGGGCCGCAAGAAGACGATGGCGCAAGGAGATGGCGCCGAGACTATGGCGCCGAGACGATGATATCCCGGGGCGGGCGAAACCTGAAATCCGATCCCAGGTCCCGGCAAAAAATTCGGGCGTATCGGCCGACTTAGTATGGGCCAATTAGTATAGGCCAACTTAAAGGTTTCGCGACGCTTCTGCCGCAGGATGCGCGCAGCAATGCTCGGCAGAAGCCAAAGGGCCGTTCAATGCGTCGAGGATGGGTCGCGGGATCGGGCCCGGCTGGAGGCCTTGCAGGGCTGCGGCCCGGGGAGGAGCCGGGTTGGAGCCAGGGTCGGGTTGCCCCGCCCGGTCAGCGATTGCATATGTATTGATCCGCCGCGAATGGGGCCGGTCCCAGGGACCGTTGGGCACGACACGCGGCACAATTTCGGGCCACTGCCCGGCAGACCGGACCCGGCGGGGCGTCTGCGGAAACCAGAGCGGGCCAGGACGGGCCAGGATGGGAGAGACGACAATGGTGCAGTGTCTGGGGTTGCGGTATCTGGGGTTGCAGTGTCCGGGGTTGCGGTTTCCAGGGTGGCGCACGCTGGTGGCCCTGGCCGCGCTCGTTGTTTTGGCCGCCTGCGAAAGCCCCGAGGAGCGCGCGGAAAAGCATTTCCAGCGCGCGCTGGAACTGGTTGCCGAGGGCGATCCGTCCCGGGCCAAGGTGGAATTCCGCAATGTCTTCAAGCTCAACGGATTTCACCGCGAGGCGCGCAAGACCTATGCCGCCCTGGTGCGCACGGAAGGCCGCACGCAGGAAGCCTTTGGGCAGTATCTTCGTCTTGTCGAGCAATATCCCGACGATCTCGACGGCCAGCTGGCGCTGGCTGAAATGGCGCTGGTCCAGCGCCGGTGGGAGGCCGTGCGCCGCCATGGCCAAGCCGCGCTTGCGCTTGCGCCCGAGCGGGCCGACGTGCGGTTGATCGGGCTGGCGATGGACTATGAAACCGCCGTCCGCGACAATGATATGAGCGCGCGCCGTGCGCTGGCGCGCCAGGCCGAGGCGATGATCGCCGACCTGCCCGGGGCGCTGTTCTTGCGCGAGGTCGTGATCGAGATGCACCTGATCGACGGCGATCAGGACAAGGCCCGCGCCGTCATCGACGAGACGCTTCAGATCCTGCCCGAAGAGCGCGGGCTTTATGCGCTGAAGCGCGGCCTTCTGCAGGAGGCGGGCGATCTGGCGGCGCTGGAGGCGATGTATCTTGAGATGCTGGAGCGCTTCCCGGAAGAGCAGGACGTCGTCACCGAACTGGTGCGGCTTTACCTGCGCCAAGGCGAGGCCGAGACGGCGGAGGCGTTTTTGCGCGCCCGGGTCGATCCTGCGGTCGCGGACGACGCCGCGCGCCAGATGCTGATCGGGTTTCTGCGCGAAGTGCGGGGCGAGGACACCGCGCTGGTAGAGCTTGACCGCCTTGCCGCCGATGGCACCAACCCCGATCTTTACCGCGCGATCCGCACGGGCATCCTGTTCAACCAGGGCGACCGGGACACCGCGATCGCCGAGCTGCGCGCCGTGATCGCGGATGCCGCGCCCGACACCGACCAGACGCTTCGGATGAAGGCCTCGCTGGCGCGGATGTTGCTGGCCGCGGGCGATCGTGCCGGCGCCGAGGCGCTGGTCGATCAGGTGTTGACCGCCGACAGCGGCATGGTGGCCGCGCTGAAAATGCGCGCGCGCTGGCAGATCCAGGGCGACGACACCGACGCCGCGATCTCGCTGTTGCGCGCCGCGCTGGCCGATACGCCCGAAGACCCCGAGCTGATGACGCTGATGGCCGATGCCCATATCCGCAACGGCAGCCGGGAGCTTGCGGGCGATCTTCTGGCCCAGGCGGTGGATGTGTCGGGCAATCGGGCGGCGGAGACGCTGCGCTATGTCCGTTTTCTGACCGTCGAGGGGCGCGACCAAATCTCGGTTGAGCTTCTGGAGGCCGCGGGCCGGCGCGACCGCAACAATGTCCAGCTCGTCACAGCGCTGGGTGAGGCTTACACCCGCGTCTCGGATTGGTCGCGCGCCGAGGGGATCGAGACCATGCTGCGCCGCGCCGCGACGCCCGAGACGCTGGCCGCCGCCGACCGGTTGCGGGTGCGGATCCTGGCCGGGCAGGAGCGTCAGGACGATGTGATGAGCTTTCTCGGCGATCTTGCCGAGGCCGGCGATGGCAATGACCAGGCGCGGGTCGCGATCCTGCGCACGCATCTGGCGCGCGACGAGGCTGGGGCCGCGCGGGCCTATGTCGACGGGCTGCTGGCGGCCGAGCCCGAGAACCGGCTGTTCCGCTATCTCGATGCGGCCTTGATCGACCATTCGGGCGACCACAGCGCAGCGGCCGAGATCTATCGCACGCTGTTGGCGGAGGATGACGGCTCTGCCCGCATCTGGCTGGAGCTTGTCCGCTCGCTCATCCGCGCCGAGGAGACCGAGGCCGCCGAGACCGCCATCGCCGCGGCGCTTGACGTGCATCCGCGGGCGGGCAACCTGCTTTGGGCCCGCGCCTCGCTGCGCGAACGGGCGGGCGATATGGCGGGGGCGATCGAGATCTACCGCACGCTTTACGAGGACAATGCCGGCAGCCTGATCGTGGCCAACAATCTGGCGAGCCTTTTGACGACGACCCGTGACGACCCGGAGGCGTTGGAAGAGGCCTACCGCATCGCCCGCCGTCTGCGTGGCTCCGACGTGCCGGCGTTCCAGGACACCTGGGGCTGGATCCTGTACCGCCGGGGGGAGTATGACGCGGCGCTTGCCGCCCTGCAGCCAGCTGCGGAGGCGTTGCCGGGCGAGCCCTTGGTCCAATACCACCTGGCGATGACGTATCTCGCCCTCGACCGCTCCGCCGAGGCGGCCGCGCAATTCCAAAGGGTGCTGGACGTGGCGGGCGACAGCACGATCCCCCAGATCGCCCGCGCCCGCGACGCGCTTGCCACCCTGCGCGCGGTGGAGGCCAACTGAGGCGTTTCGCCCGCCATTGGCCCTGATTTTCCCCCGCGCGCCGGTCCTGCGACAGGACGCTTGCGCCTGGGTCGCGCGACAGCACGCTTGCGCCCGGGTCGCGCGACAGCACGCTTGCGCCCGGGTCGCGCGACAGCACGATGGCGCGCCGCCTTTTGCCGCGCCGTTCGGCCCGGCAAAAGCGGGCGAGGGCGTGTTGGATCGTTTTGGCCGCCGGTCCTTGTCAAGCACGCGCGAAAAGCGATCTTGCCTGCCTCAAGAGACAGCCGAAGCGCTGCAAGCCTTGGCCAAGCGCCGCGCTTTGTGTTTCAAGGCCGGGTCGAAACGCTTTCGGCGATAAGGGTCGGTCGGGCGCGGGGCCGCGCGCGGTCCGGGACGGGCAGGAGAGACATCGGGTGACAGGGTCGAAGCTCAAGATTGAGGGTGTGCGGGCGCCAGGGATTGCAGCGCTTGAAGGGCTGGTGGCGATGCGGCTTTTGGAGACGCCCGACCCGCGGGTCGTCGCCTATGTGCGCGAGGCGGACCGGGCCTGGCTGGTCACGCCCGATGCCGCGGGCGGGGAGCGGACGCTGTGGCAGGGTCCGCCGCCCGGGCCGCCATCCTTTGCGCGGACGCAAGGGCGGCTTTGGTGCAGCCTGCCGGGGCTTGGGCTGTTTGAGATCGCGGCCACGGCGGATGGGGTCGCGGCGACGCTGCGGGACGGCGACGCCGCCCCGGTGCTGGCCGCCGTCGATGGGGCGCTTTGGGGGCTTTGGCCCGGCGAAACGGGGCCTGAGACGGGATCTGGATCGGGCGCGGATGGCCAAGCCCCGGGCGTCTGGCTGGTCCCGCCGGGCCAGCCGCGCCGCGCCGGGCCCGTGTTTTCGCGCGGCCAGCGCGCCCGGGGTCTGATCCGGGACGGGTCGGGCTCGCTGGTGCTTTGGGCCGAGGATGCCGAGCTTGGGTTCCAGCTGTGGCACGAAGACGGCGCGGGCTGGCGGGCGACGGTCGGGCAGGGGGCGGCGCGCGACGCGCTCAACGCCTCGGTCCGCGCGGGCCTTGCCTGGCAGAGCGGCCTGATGCTGGCCGTCGGGCTGTCGCCCACATTGCACGCCCGGGTCCATCACATGCCGCTGCGGGGGGAGCTTTTGGCGATCCACCAGAGCGGCGATTTCGACATTCTTTGCGGTGAGTTGCGCACCAGTCCGGGCGGGCTGAAGGTGCCGCGCGCCGGCGCCGCGACGCCGGCGGCCTGGGAGAAACGCGCGGCCTTCAGCCATCTTCTGGCGCTGGACGACGGCAGCGGCGACGTGCTTGCCGGCCTCCAGCGCGATATCGGCGAAGTGGCCTTCTACCGCGTCAGCCCCGAGGCCGAGATGACGCTGGTGGGCGAGGCGGAGGGGCTTCTCGAAGATCTCGTCGCCGGCCCCGACGGCCCCCGCGCGCTCTTGATCGACCTGGAGCCCCCGCCCCCGCCCGCGCCCGGCACGCTGGCCGAAGAAGGCTGGGAGGACGAGGCCGAGACCCCGGTGGCGCCCGATTTCGACATGGACGATATGATGGATGCCGAGGAAATGGCCGAGCTTGAGCGCCAGCTCGATATCGCGCTCGGCGGCGAGGTGGAGGAGGAGCGGTAGGCGCGCATTCTGATCCCAAGGATCCACATGCGCTTTGGGTCCGCTCATCCGTCGACGCGGCGCGTTCCCGAGTTTCGGGCCTCCTTTTCGGTCCAAGCCGCCGAACACCCCGTCATCGGTGGGTGCGGATATAGGCGTCGCCGATCTCGACCCAGAAACGCCGCGCGGCTTTTGCCTCTGAGATCTCCCATTCGAGCTCGATCAGGGAGGCTGCCCCCCGCGCCCGATGGATCGATTGAGCTTCCTTGCAGCGAAATTGGAGAAGATGGAGCCGTTTGAAGCGTTGAACGCCGATCCCGCCGCGTTTTGCGATCTGGCGCATGTCGCGATCCATGGCCACGAGGACCGCCTGATTGCGCAGAGCAATTTCTGCCACCAGTGTGTCGGGAGATCCCCGCGCCATCGCGTCCTGCATGAAGGTGACCTGGTGACCGCGGTCGGTGAAAAACCGACCTACCGAGCGCGGCGCCCCCTCGTCAAAAAAAAAACGGGATCCGCCGTCCTTCGGGGATCAAGCGGCATCGCTCGCGGCGATCGCCGCCTTGACGTCATCGGCAGTCAGGGAAGGATATTCTTCAAGGATCGCATCCAGACTGTATCCCGCCTCGTGGAAGGATTGGATGGCCGAGACCGGGATACGCGTCCCCGAGATCACCGGGCGGTTGGAGAGGACCCGGCGGTTCTGTTCGATCTGGCCCACCACGGTGGGATCGCGCTCAAAGAGCGCGCGCAGTTTTGCATCGAGATCGTCGAGCGTCTCGGCCAGCGGCAGGCGCATCAATTTCTGACCTGACACGACCTCTTCGGGCTCCCCGGTGTTGGGATTGAGAAATGATATCCTGCCGCCATGGACCCACAGCGTCAGCCCGCGCCAGAGATCCGGCGTGTAGCGCGACAGCTCTTCCTTGACGCGCCGAAGCTCTTGGAGCGACGCATCCTCGCGCAGACGCGCGACGATTTTGAGGGCGACCACGTCGCGATAGGAATAGATGCGGCTGTAGGCAGCGCGCCGGTTCTCGAAGGCGAATTCCGGCTCGAAAAATCCCGTTCTATCCCAGTACTGTAATTGTTGGACAGAAAGGCCGGTCAGTTGTTTGACCTGTTTGTCAGTGAAGGCTGAAATGATCTGGTTCACACCGCGCTCCAATCTCTGCCAGGGATGACAGTTTTCGGGCGATTTGCCTAGCTTCGAAGCGCAGCCCCCTTTGGGGCCGCGAAGGCCGATGTTCGGGCAGGCACGATCCTTGAGCGCTCCCGCCGGTGGGCCCGGCGGGAGCGCGCATTATTTCGGCGCGCGCACCGTATAATAAACGCGGGCGCCGACGATGTTGCCTTCGGCGTCCTGCAGCGGCAGGCCCTCGGGGTCTTTGCGGATCACGCCGTCATTGACGCAGCCATTGGCCGAGATGATGCGCGCGATCTTTTCTTCTTCGGGCAGGTCGGGGTCGACGGTCTTGACCCAGACGGTCCCGGTATCGGTGTTCACGTCCCCCCCCGGCACCGACAGGCCCGAGACGTAAGAGCGGCCTTCGAATACGAAGGGTTCGGGGCTGAAGGAGTTGGGGAAGGTTTCGGGGCAGATCGGCTCCAAAATCGTCCACAGCTCGAACTCGAACCCCTCAACCTGGCGGTAGACGGCAAGATCCCAGCTGTCGTTGTCATCCTCGTCAAGGAGCGTCGCCATAAAGGCGATCTTGCCGCCAAGCTCCGGCGCCTCCCAGGCGCGGGCGTTGATCCGGTCGCGGCCGTCGTTGAACAGCCGCTGCCGCCCGCCCCGCTCGGTGTCGTGGACAAAGACGTTGATCGAAACCTCGCGGGTTTCGGAATTGGCGGTGTAGCGCGAATAGATCAGCGTTTTGCCATCCGGCATCCATCGCCCGCCCTTCACGAACCCGTCGGGATCGGCGAATTTGTCTTCGAAGTTCTCCTCATCGGCGCGGTAGGCAAAGCCGATGCGCACATATTCGCCATCGTCGAACGTGTCCGAGCGCGCCTCGTAATAGATCTTGGGCACCGGGTTCGAGGCGTTTTTGGCGGGGCTGCGGATCGAATAGCCGGTGGTGCCCTGAAGCTCGGTCACCGAAAAATCGGCGTTGATCCGGCACAGCCGCGGCCGCGTGTAATCGGGGTTGGCGCAGGAGAAAAAGATCTCGGGCCCGCGCTGGCTGTCGGCCCATTCGGGGCCGTTATTGGTGGCTTTGGGCGGTGCCACCTTGGACAGGATGGTCTCGGCCTCCTCGGCGTTGATAACGCCGGTGATGGGATCGACATCGGCCACATAGATCAGCGCGTCGCCCTCGTCGGTGGGCTCCAGATAGCGCACCCAGGTGGCGCGGTAGCGCTCTTCGTCGAACTCAGGCCCCCGCATCTCGAACCCCGGCGCTTCCTCGCGGCAGGAGGGGGTGAAGGGCAGCGGCTTGCCGATGCCGGTGTCGCAGCTGAACGTCGTGTCGCTTTCGACCACTTGGGCCATCGCCGGGCCCGCGGGCAAGACCGGGCTCAGCCCAAGGCCGAGGGCCAGCATCGAGGCGGTTCCGAATACGCACAATCTCATGACATTCTCCGAAAACTGTCTGGAACCGGGTCCTCACGACCCCGTTCGGTCCGGTTTGCGATCCAGGGATCTTTCGCCGGTGAATGTGCACTGAATTGCGGCGAAAAAAAATGCCGCAGGGCACAAATCACGGGAATTTGGCCGGCCCTGCGACGCTATGGTAAAGGCGCGCTGCGCGGCGGGGGGCCTGGTTGGAGGCGGGGCCGTCACTCTGCCAGGCCGGCGGTCACGAAATAGACGCGGGCGCCGCTGCCGGGGGCCAGGACCAGGGTTTCGGGGTCCCGGCGGTTCAGCGCGTCGGCGGTGCAATCGGCGCTGGAGACAAGGCGGCGGACCCGCTCCTCGGGCGGCAGATCGGGGTCGGCGCTGGCGATCCAGACGATGCCGGGGTCGCGGGTCTCGTCCCCGCTGCCGGCATAGGAGGCGAGCGAGAGATAGGAGCGGCCTTCGAAGACGAAGGGCTCGACGCTGTCGCCGGCGGGGTAGCCGGGGCAGATCGGCGGGATGGCTGACCACAGCGTCCAGACACCGTCGGGGTCCATGCGATAGGTTTCCAAAATGCGGCCCTCGGGCCGGTCGACAAAGGCCGCGACGGCGGTGGCGCCGCCAAGCTCGGGCGCCGCCCAGGGCACCGCGCCCCGGCGCGAAAGCGCGTCGTCGAGCAGCGGCACCGCCGTCTCCGTCGCCGTGTCGTAGAGGAAAAGCTGACGCGTGACGCGGCCGTCCACCAGCACATTGGCCTGCAGCAAAAGACCGGAGGCATCGGGCAGCCAAACGCCGATCTGGCTGCCCTCGGGCATCGCGACATCATCGGGCGTGCGGCTGTCTTCGCGCCAGCCAAAGCCCGATTTTTCCAGCGTGCCGCCGGGGCCGGTGGGCGCGAAACCCTTCCAGTAAAGCTTGGGCCGCAGGCTGTCCGGGTTGCGGCTGGGATTGGACAGCGCGCGCCCCTCGGATCCCGGCAGGATCGAGACCGCGGCCCCGCCCCGGCTTTGCGTCAACCGGCACAGTTCAAGCGCGCCGGTCTCCGTCTCGCAGGTGAAAAAGACCTCCGTCCCGCGCTGGCTGAACGCCCATTCGGGTCCGTTGCCGGTCAGCCCGATGGGTGCGGGGCGCACGGGCGCCTCCACCACCGTCTCCGTCCGGATCGCGCCGGTGAACGGGTTGACGCGGGCCAGCGCCACGGTCGTGTCGGTCTGCCAGACCGCCCGAAAACTCTGGCCACTGAATTCGGGGTCGCGGATCTGAAGCCCCGGCGCTTCGGTGCGGCAATCGGGCAGAACCGGCGCGGGGCGCGCCAGCCCGGTGGCGCAGCTTTGCAGCGTGACGGTCAGCGTCTGGGCAAGGGCGCCCCCGCCGAAAGGCGCTAGAAATGTCACGCCGAGGGGCGCCAGAAGCGCCGCGCCAAGCAGGCAGCCTGCCAAACCTGGCCCAAACACCGGCTTGCGCCGGGGTTCGCCGCCCCCCGCTTTCCGGCGCCCGTCCGTGTCCGGCCGGGCGCCGGGGGCTGCGTCAGAGCAGCATGAAGTCATCGGTCAGCTCGGCCACCGTCAGGTTTTGCAGCGTCAGCGTATCGGCGGCGAAGGTGAAGACCAGATCGTCGCCCACCTGGCTGGCATATTCGGCCAGGATCTCGGGCGGGGAGGTGAGGCCGGGGTCGATCAGCCCGCCGCCCAGCAACAGCGTGTCGAGATCGTCCTGGAAATCGGTGATCACGTCCGTCCCGTCGCCGAGAACGAAGATGAACTCATCGCCGCCGCCGCCGCCCGAAATCTCGTCATCGCCCGCGCCGCCGCTCAGACTGTCGCCGCCCGCGCCGCCGAAAATCATGTCGTCGCCGCCATTGCCGCGCACGGTGTCGGCGCCGCCCTCGGCGGTGATGATGTCGTCAAGCTCGGTGCCGCGGATCGTGTCGGCGCCGCCGGTGGAGCCGTCGTCGCGGGTGATCTCGATGGTGACGGTGGCCTCGGACGTGTTCGCGTCCGCGTCGATGGCGGTGTAGGTGAAGCTGTCGGTGGTGTTGGTGCCGAGGGCTGCCGTGTTCTGGCCCGCGGCGTAGAAAAACGTGCCGTCCGAGCGCACCTGCAGCCCCGCGCCCGAGGGCAGAAGCGCGGCGCCGCCGGCCCCGGGCACGGTGAACCCCTCGACCGTCTCCAGCGTCAGCCCGCCCGCCGGGGCCTGGTCGGGGCCGTTGCCGTTATTGGCGAAAAGATCGCCGGCGAGCACCCCCTCAAAGCCGATTTCGAAAAAGTCGTTCTGCGCCAGCGGCAGCGCGGGCAGATCGCCGACGACGAATTCCAGATCGATGATCCCGTCGACGGTGCCGTCGGCGGCATCCGCGGCCGGCAGATCCTTGGCAAAGATCAGGTAGGTCTCGCCGGTATTGTTGCCGCCGATATCGGAATAATAGGCGCCGATGATGATGTCGTTCAGCCCGTCGCCATCGACATCGCCCGCGGTGTCGACCGAGCGTCCGGCGCGGTCGCCCGATTCGGCGCCGAGAAAGCGGTAGGAGTTTTCCTGCGCCGCGATGTTGTCGAGGTCGATGACCCCGTCAAGCGTGCCATCGGCGGCGTCGGCGGCGTCCAGTTCGGAGGAGGAGACCAGATAGACCTCGCCCGAATCGAACTCGCCGCCATCGGCCGCGCGCGCCCCGATCAGAAGATCGACCTGCCCGTCGCCATTGATGTCGCCGGCATCGGCGACCGCGCGCCCGGCATAGTCGCCGATCTCGCGCCCGACAAAAAGATAGCTGTCGTCTTGCGCCGCGACGTTATCGGCATTGATGATGCCATCGGCCACCCCATCGGCGGCATCGGCGGCAGCAAAGGATGCGGACGAGATCAGATACACTTCGCCCGATTGCTGCCCGCCCGCATTGCCGTAGCGCGCGCCGAAGAAGACGTCGTCGAGCCCGTCGCCGTTATAATCGCCGATGCCGGTGACCGAGCGGCCGAGATTCTCGCCCGCCTCGCCGCCATTGATCTGCCAGGAATTGGGCAGGGCCGCGACATTGGCCACGTTGATCTCGCCATCGACGGTGCCGTCGGCGGCATCGGCGGCGGCGAAATCGGAGGAGGCGATGACATAGACCGCGCCGGTATCTTCTTGATTGGCGGTGTCGGCCAGAACCGCGCCCATGATGATGTCATCGACCCCGTCGCCGTCGATATCGCCGGCGCTGGCGGTGGAGCGGCCCAAAAGATCGCCCGCGTTCGCGCCCACGAAGACATACGACCCCGGCTGATCGGCGGCGGTGGCCAGCGCGATCACCCGATCCTCGGTCCCATCGGCCAGATCGGCGGCTTCAAGATCGGCGTTGACGACCAGATGCACCTCGCCCGCCGCGTTGCGGGCATAGGCCGAGGACATGATGAAATCGGGCAGGCCATCGTCGTCGACATCGCCCGCGGTGGTGGTGGAGCGGCCGAGCGCGCCTTTGTCTTCGGCGCCGAGGAAGGTGTAGGAGGTCTCGCCCTGGGGCAAAAGCCCCACATCGATCATCCCATCGACCACGCCATCGGCGGCGTCGAGCGTCGCCAGATCGCCGGCGGCGATCAGATACCCCGCGCCAGCGACATTGCCGCCATTGCCATCGACGCCCGGCGCGCCGATGAAGACGTCGTCAAGCCCGTCGCCGTCGAAATCGCCCACGGTGGCGACAAAACGGCCGAGCACATCCTCGGTCGCGCTGCCGGAAAAGACGTAAGAGCCCGCTTGCGCGGCGATGTTGTCGAGGTCGATGAACCCGTCCTCGGTGCCATCGGCCAGATCAGCCGCGACCAGATCGGCAGCGGCGACGAGGTAAACCTCGCCGTTTTCGAAATCGAGCCCGTCCGAGAATCGCGTGCCGATGATGACATCGTCGAGCCCGTCGCCGTCGAAATCGCCCGCGGAGGAGACGAAATAGCCCGACACATCGCCCGGTTCGGCACCGATGAAGCTGTAGCCCATAAGATAATTTCCCTCTTGGTAAACCGGAACTCAGCCGGTCAAAGCGCTTTGAGAGCGGTTAATTTAACCATTTGCCCTGCTCGTCATTCCGTTCCCGGCCCCGGTCCGAGGCCGATCTTTGCGCTGCGGTTCCAAGTGTGACGGGCCCTGGCGGCCCGCCCGCGGCTTTGGCGATCCACCGCCAAGACGGACGGTCCGCAGCCCCGCTGCGGGCCAAGCGTTTTGCGACACCCCACGACACACCCTCAATCCCCAACGCAAAATTACCCAAACGTTACGAGTGCCCTAGCGAAATATTAAGGCATAATCTGGGACGCGGTTAACGCGATTTCGCCCCAAATTAACGCGACAGTAACGAAATTGCGCAGTGCAGCAAATGACAATCGCGACAGACGCGGGCGGTTTTTTATGCGCCGGTTCGGCGTGCAGGCCGGGCGCTGGCGGCGGCTCGCTCGGCTGCGGGGCGATGCCTGGCCAAGCGCGGGATCCAGGGGGCGCGCGGCGATTGGCGGCGCCGGTCGGGACGGGTCCAAACCGGCTTGATCCAAGCCCCCGGGCGCGCATAGCGTGCGGCGCAACAGGCCATGGGGCCGCTGGACGGCGCGTCCGGTGGGTCGAAAAGAGAGGTGAGGCGTATGGGGTATCGGTTCGAGGGCACGCAGACCAGCGGCAACAGCGGCGTATCGGTCGCCAGCGCCGGCGATGTCGATGGCGACGGGCTGGACGATCTGCTGATCGGCGCGACGGGCGAGGGGCCGGTGCCGCAGGCCGGCGCCGTCTATCTGGTCGCGGGCGCCGATCTGGCCGCGGCGGACGCCGCCGACGGCACCACGGACGGGGTCATCAGCCTGGCCAACATCCCGGGCCAGGAAAACTCGTATCTCCTCCAAGGCGTCGACCAGACCGATATCGCGGGGATCGAGACCGCGGGCGTCGGCGATATCGACGGCGACGGGCTTGACGACATTCTGATCGGCGCGCGCGCGGGCGACGGCGCGGACAACGCCACCGATCTTTCGGGCGAGGCCTATCTGATCGCGGCCGGCGATCTGGCGGCGCTCGACGCCGCCGATGGCAGCACGGATGGGATCATCGATCTCGGCCAGACCGCGACCGGCGCCACCTCCTACACGTTCTTTGGCGCGGCCGAGGAAGACGAGGCCGGGATCTCGGTCGACAGCGCCGGCGATTTCGATGGCGACGGCGTCGGCGATTTCCTGATCGGCGCCAATGGCGCGGGCGGCAATGGCAATGGCACGGGCGAGGTCTATGCCATCGCCAGCGCCGATCTGGCCGCGCTCGACGCCGCCGACGGGGTGACCGATGGCGTGATCGGGCTGGAGGCTGTGGCCGGCTCTGGCGCCGCGTCCTACACCTTTCTTGGCACGCGGGCGGGCGATCAGGCGGGGTTCTCGGTCTCGACCGCGGGCGACACGGATGGCGACGGGCTCGACGATCTTTTGATCGGCGCGCCCGGCACCGACGGGATCGGGGCCAGCCGGGGGGAGACGTATCTGATCTCCTCGGCCGAGCTGGCCGATGCCGACGCCGCCGATGGCACCGTGGATGGGATCATCGATCTCGACCTCGTGGCGTTGGAGGAAAACAGCTACCGGTTTACCGGGCTCGACGCCGATGATTTCGCCGGCCGCGCGGTGGCCGAGGCGGGCGATACCGATGGCGACGGGCTGGGCGATATCCTGATCGGGGCGAATTTCGCCGATGGCGGCGGCGTGTTTTCGGGCGAGGCCTATCTGATCTCGGCCGCGGATCTGGCCGATGCGGATGCCGAGGATGGCGCGGTCGATGGCGAGATCGACCTCGACGACATCCGCAAGTTCGACAATTCCTACCGGTTCATCGGCACCGAAGTGGGCGATCAGGCGGGGATCGCGCTGTCCAGCGCCGGCGATATCGATGGCGACGGGCTGGACGACATTCTGATCGGCGCCGCACTGGCCGATGGCGGCGGGCCGACGGCGGGGGAGGTCTATCTGATCGCCGCCGCGGATCTCGCCGCTGCCGATGCCGCCGAGCCCGGCACGCCCGGGGTGATCGATCTCGACAGCATCGCGGCGCAGGCCAATTCCTATCAGTTCATCGGCGCCGAGGATGGCGATCAGGCGGGTCGGGCGGTTTCGGCGGCGGGCGATGTCGATGGCGACGGGATCGGCGATCTTTTGATCGGCGCGAATTTCGCCGACACCGGTGAGGTTTTCGCCGGCGAGACCTATCTTTTGTCGGGCGCGCGGCTGGCCGAATACGACGCCGCCGACGGGGTCGTGGACGGGGTCATCGATCTTGAGGCGACGGCGGTGATCTGTTTTGTCGCGGGCACGGCGATCGAGACGCGCCGCGGTCCGGTCCCGGTTGAGGAGATCCGCCCCGGCGATCTGGTGGCGACCCGCGACGACGGTTGGCAGCCGGTGCGCTGGACCGGCGTCAGCCTGCGCCGCGCGGCGGGGGCGACGGCGCCGATCCGGATCCGCAAGGGCGTGCTTGGCGCCACGCGCGATCTTTGGGTCTCGCCGCATCACCGGATGCTTTTGTCGGGCACCCGCCTGCGCGCGCTGTTCGGCGAAGCGGAGGTTTTGGCGAGCGCGCTGTCGCTGGTGGACGGGGCGGGAATCGCCCGTGTCCCGGGCGTGACTATGGGCGCCCGGCATACGACCGGTTGCGTGGCCTATCACCACATCCTCTGCGACCGTCACCAGATCCTGCGGGCCGAGGGCACCTGGTCGGAAAGCTTTCACCCCGGCGCGGCGGCAAGCGCGCTCGACGCGCCGACGCGGGCCGAGCTTTCGGCGCTGTTCCCCGCGCTTGGCGCGGATTATGGCGCGCCGGCCCGGCCGCCGCTGGCCGCGGCGGAGGCGGGGTTGCTGCGCTAGGGCGCTTTTGGTCGCCCCGAAAGGGGCGATATCGGAAAAGCCCATAAAATCTGCGGCCTACCGATCTTGAGGGCGCGCTGTCCGATCCGGTACGAGCGAAGTTGTGCGGGCTATTTCGCGGCGGGGCTGTGCCCCGTCGCGTGCCCGGATTGATCGCAGACCGATGCCCGACTGATCGCGCATTAACCCTTTCGGCAGGTTTTCGCGCGTCCGGTCCCTGGATCTGTCAAAAGAGATACAAAGGCCGCGCGAATTTTCCTAAGTTTGCGGCAGTGCAGCACAGCGCCGGGGGCCGCCCATGTCGGATTATTCCTTTAACCTCTCCACGTATCGGACTGCCAACAATACCTTCTACGACGGCGCGGGCGGCGACACGTTCACCGTCACCATCCGCCCAGGCTTCGGCACCGATGCCGATGGCTCTACCTTCGGGGTCGACGCGGGCGACATCATCACGGTCACTGTCGATCCGGCGCTGACCGCCAGCATCACCTACACGGCCGTGCCGCAGACGCTGGATTATGAGCCGACGCTGATCGTCTACGACGCCGGCGTGGAGGTCGGGCGGATCGTGATCGCGGGCGCCAACGACGCGGATGTGACCTTTAATTTCGTCTGCTTCACCCGCGGCGCCCGCGTCGCCACCCCCGAAAGCCCCCACACCCACCACCGCCACCCCCCCGGGGCACAGGGAA
>CALCPC010000536.1 GCA_937900975.1 uncultured Paracoccaceae bacterium | reverse complement strand
GCCCGTCTTTTCGCCCTGAGCCCTATTCGCCCATCCCATCTTTTTTTGTTTTTCAAGGGAGTGGGCGAATGCCGACTGCTTTCCAAAAACCTCACCCTTTGTGGTGGACCTCTGCCAAGCCGTAGACCGGCGTCGCGATCCCCGCATGCCGCGCTTTAAGCTGAAGCGACAGGAATTGGGAGTAATGCCGCGACTGGTGCAGGTTGCCGCCGTGAAACCAAAGCCCCGGCTGCTGTGTCGGTTTCCACATGTTGCGAAGCTCCCCCTCCCAGGGCCCGGGATCCTTCGGCGTGTCAGAGCCAAGACCCCAGCACTTGCCCACCTTATCGGCCACCTCCTGGCTGATCAGCCGCGCGGCCCAACCGTTCATGGAGCCATAGCCGGTGGCGAAGACGACCAGGTCGGCGGGAAGCTCCGTCCCATCGGCGAGCCGCAGACCCGTTTCGGTAAACGCCTCTGCCTGACCCTGCGCGAGCTTGATCTTGCCATCGGCGACCAATTCCGCAGCGCCGACATCGATATAGTAGCCAGAGCCGCGCCGGAGATACTTCATAAACAGCCCGGTCTCGTCGGCGCCAAAATCCAGCTTGAACCCCGCTTTTTCAAGCCGCGCATAAAAATCGGCGTCGCGTTTTTTGGTCTCGTCGCATTGAGGGCGCTGGATGGCCGGCAGCACTTTGTAGGGGATCGAGGCAAAGATCAGGTCGGCGGTGTCGACATCGATCCCGTTGGCAACGGCCTCTTCGGAATACAAGGCGCCCAGCGCCAGCTCCATCAGCGTGTCGGATTTCACGATATGGGTCGAGGACCGCTGCACCATCGTCACATCGACGCCCGCTTCCCACAAGGCGCCGCAGATATCGTGGGCAGAGTTGTTGGAGCCGACAACGACCACGCGCTTGCCCCGATAGGCGTCGGGGCCCGGATGTTGGCTGGAATGCTGGACATCGCCCGCAAAATCCGCCCTGCCGGGAAGTTCCGGCATGTTGGGCACCCCCGACATGCCGGTGGCCAGCACCAACTCCTTGGGGTGCAGCGTCACAGCCTCTCCGTCGCGGTCGATTGTGACCGTCCACGCCTCTTTCGCCGCGTCATAGGTCGCGGATTGGGCGGTAGAGCGGGTCCAATAGGTCAGTTCCATGATCTTGGTGTAGCTTTCCAGCCAATCGCCAAGCTTGTCCTTGGGGCTGAAGACGGGCCAGTGATCGGGGAACGGAAGATAGGGCAAGTGGTCGTACCACACCGGATCGTGGAGGCAGAGCGATTTGTAGCGATTCCGCCAGCTGTCGCACGGTCGGTCGTTTTTTTCGACAATAATTGTCGGAACGCCCAGCCGGCGGAGACGGGCACCAAGCGCGATGCCGCCCTGCCCACCGCCGATGATCAGGGTGTGGGGCTGGCGGGTGGTGCCAAGCGCCGCGGCCTCTTCGGCCCGCGCCTCGGCATAGGTGACGCGATCCCGGTCGGCGCCATGGACCACGCCCATGGGCCGCTGTCGGCCCGTCGGCTCCTCATGCCCGCGAAGTGCTTGGGCTGTCGTCAGCAACGTCCAGGCGCCTTCCTCCTTCAACCGCAGGTGCCCGCGCCCCTTGACGGCGTCGGTTTCAAAAGTGAACCAAGCCTCGGCAATGCCATCGGCCTCGGTCGCGTCGCCATCGACGGCAAAGGATCCGGGCTTGATCTGGCCAAGCTGTGCGGAGGCCATCGCGCCGATGGCGTCCCGCCCTTCCAGCGTCGTGATGTTCCAGGTAAACGAGACGAGGTCGCGCCAATAACACTCCTCCGCGAAGAGCGCTTTTAGCGCCGCGATGTCCCGCGCCTCCAGCGCGTCGCTGAACTGCGCGAGCCAAGTGTCCACCTTTCCCAGCGGCGATGCGATATCCATTCCAATCCTCCCCTATGACGCCCCGTCTGACGCGGGGTCCGGATAGAGTATCACGGGCTGGACGGTCCGCCGAACTCAATTTTAGCGGGTGCGCGGGGCACCGCCATGTCGCGGACTTCGCGCAAAAGCGCGATGAAGCCTTTGACCTGATGCGCCTCGGTCGCGCGGCCTTTTTCAGCGCTTGCCGCGGCAGCGTTGCCGACTGTGCCCGCCTCCGACAGCTCGCGCGCGATCCAGCCATAGGAAATCGGGCCGATCGGCGGCACAGCCGCGCCTTCGGCGGTGGAGGCAAAGTCCTGCGCGGCGCCCATATCCACCGTCTCGGGCCGGAAAGCCAGCATCAGCGAGGTCTCGACATCGCCGCCATGGATCCCGAACTGCAACTCCCGCGCTGAATAAAGCGCGGGAGGGTGGCCAAAACTGCCCCATTGGCACTTCACCGCCAGCATGCCCGCGCTGACCCGCAACTCTCGCGCCAGGATCGAGACGAGGTCCAGATTGCCGCCGTGGCTGTTCACGATCACGATCTTTGAAAGCCCCGCGCGCGCCACCGACTGCCCAATTTCAGTCCAGGCCGCCAGCGCTGTCGCGGCCGACAATGTCAGCGTGCCGGGCGCCCAAAGATGCTCATTGGATTTGCCGACGGTTTGGACCGGCAGGATGCGCACGTCGAGATCTTCGGGACAGGCCGCGCGAAACTCTGCCAGCATCCCCTCAGCGATCATCGTGTCGGTGCCGACGGGCAGGTGCGGGCCGTGTTGCTCGATCGCGGCCGTTGGCAGGATGGCGATGGTGGTCGCGGGAGCGACGGCCGCAAACTCCCCGCTCCGATACGCGGCCCAGTCCAGACGCCGGGTCATTGATAGGTCGGCGCCAGGCGGCTTTGAAGATAGGCCGCGCCGGTTACAGGGGGATAGCGCGGCACGCCCGTGCCGGGGACCGCTTCGATCACGCTGGCGGGA